>CAIOJL010000045.1 GCA_903858595.1 uncultured Spartobacteria bacterium
CCATGCGGGGACGTCGTTCCTCAAGACTCCCTCCGAAGACCTTCCGGAGCTGTTCCTGAGTGCGCTGAAATTCCTCGGAGATGATGTTGAAGATTCTTTCTCGGATTTCCTTATCGGTCACGAGGGCCGCATAATCCTTCATGATCGGGAGATCGGCACTGGCCATGTTAGTCTCCACATTCGAGAGGACATAATAAAGGAATGAGTAGTTCCTAAGTTCGGCCTGAAGTGTCTTGAAGAGTTCCGGATGATCCTTCTCTAGGGCTTCCAGGGCGCTGCCGACACCGAACCAACCGGGCAAGTAATAGCGGCACTGATTCCAACTGAAGACCCAAGGGATGGCTCTCAGGTCGGCTAGGCTACGCTGGCCGGAACGGCGTTTGGGGCGTGAGCCGATACGACTCGACTCCAGGGCGTCGATCGGGGTCGCCTGGTCGTAGAAGGTGATGAACCCAGGCGCGTCGATCAGGGCCCGATAGGCCTTGCGGCTTGCCTTGGCCAGATCATCGGCAATACGCGAGCATGTTCCGGTTTCCCGTCCTGGGCGCTTACCCGCGAGTGAGATGCCTGTGACGCCGGCTAGTAGAAGTTCCAAGTGATAGGTTGCCGTCGAGATGTCGGCGTATTTCTGAGCGATCGTCTCTCCCTGCTCTGTCATCCGATGGTCGCCCTGCAATGCGCCTGGAGGAAGGGCGTCCAGGAAGAGGTGTGTGGGGCCTGCCCCGCGACTGATGGTACCTCCTCGACCGTGGAAGAAGCGAAGGGCGATATCGGACTCGGCGGCGACCCTGGTCATTGCCTGCTGTGCTTCATGGAGTCCCCACTGGCTCGCAAGAATCCCGCAATCCTTGTTGCTGTCGCTGTAGCCGATCATCACCTGCTGGACCGGCAGTCGTCCCTCGCGGTGGATGAGGGAGGCTTTGGCAACAGGTTCGGCCAGAAACTCCCGGATCAGTGAGGGGCTGCACTCCAGATCGTCGAGCGTTTCGAAGAGCGGCACGATAGGCAGGGGTGAGGAGAGGATACTGTCTTTCCAGTCGGTCAGTCCGGCCTCGCGGGCTAGAATGGGAATGACAAGCAGATCGGAAAGCTGACGGGTCATGCTGACAATCAGGGCTCCGACTCCCTCGCGACCATGTTCACGGATGTGCTCGCGTAAGGTATCGTAGCAGCTCAGAACTGCATCGGCCTCGGCGCCGAGTCCCAGATAATGGTTTGCTCCCAGGAATGGTCGTGGTGAGCGGAGTTCCTCATGGAGGAAAGAAAGACGCTTTTCTTCACTCCATGTGGGGAAGTTCTCCCCGTCGGGAATGTTGGCCGCTTTCAGAAGCTGAGCCATCGCAAGATCATGCGTGTTGCTATTCTGCCTGACGTCGAGCTCAGCGAGATGAAATCCGAAGACGTCCAGGATCCGTAGCAACGGCCAGACTGTTTCGCGGATGAGACGCTGGCCTCCGACTTCAGCAAGGCTTTCCTGCAGGATGGTGAGGTCGGCGGCGACTTCTTCCGGGCGACGATAGCGCGCTCCGGACTCGGCGATCCAGGCGCGGTCTGCGGCACCGATTTGCAAGGGGAGGCGACCCTGGATGAGCAGTACCAGCTGACGCCATGGCTCACCCGGATAGCGTGCCGTGATCTGCTCGCCCAAAGGGCCAAGCTCACCGCGGAGCACAGCTACCCTGTCGAGCAATTGCTGGGAGGCTTTCTGGAAATGACTGGAGAGAGGAAGAGCCTCGGCAAGGGTATCGAGTTGGCGGTGCAGGACGATCAGGGCATTGAGACGCAACTCCCGCAGTGTTTCGTCCGTCACTTTGGCGGTGACAAAAGGGTGTCCATCCCGGTCCCCTCCGACCCATGTTCCGAAACTGAGATGGGGACGACTCTCCGGTCCTCCCATCAGTTCGGGGGGAAAGCCAAGCTCATTCCATGCCCAGCGTAGGCGCATATCGAGACGCGTAACCACTCCCGGAAGAATATCCCGGAGATAAAACATCACGGCACGCCTCTCGTCGGCCACATCGGGCTGATCCAGGAAGATCTCTCCGCTTCTCCAAAGTCGCTCTAGGCAGATCTTGATCTTTCTTCGTATCTCGAGTCTCTCGCTCGGAGTAATGTCATTACGGTCGTTCTCCGCCAGGAGCTGATGGATCAGGCGATGCTGGTCGAGAACCGCGCCTCGTTTTGCTTCCGTCGGGTGTGCTGTGAAGACCGGCTCCACGCGGACTCCCGGCAGATAGGCGGCGATCTCCTCGGGGGTCCATCCTTTCTGTTGAAGGCGTGAGAGCTGATCGCCCCACAGACCGCGTCCGGAGACAAGCCCCTCGTGGATCTCGCGCTGGCGGCGTGTCCGTTCCGCGGCATTTGCTTCGACTATATTGAGAAGCTGGAAGGCTATCGAGTAAGCCTGTTCGAGCCCCCTCGATCCTCCGGATCCGGTTTCCTCATTGTTGAGCCAGGGCAGGCGTTTTCTGGTCTCTTCCTCTCCGAGTTCCTCAAGCACCTCGTTGAGGCAGGTCATCAGTTCACGCAGATCATGGTCGATCTTGGCGAATCCGTCAGAGAGATAATTGGTTTCCATGAAAAGTTCAGTGCGAATCATTGCCTCTGTGGTTAAAAAATCCAACTCAACATAGCAAAAACTTTGCCAATCCTAGGGCTCTGAGCGGTTAAATCGTTAAAAAGTTAAAATGTGACAATGTGCTAAAAACAATTCTGTGAAAAGAGGGCAACCGGTAGATGTTGGGAATCACAAAAGGGTAACCTCGTTTTAACCCTTTAACGGTTCTAACTTTTTAGCTTATTTGTCCGGGCCTGCGCTTGTGCCAGTCTGTTGACTGCTCGTAAGCGTGACCGATGCGCAAGAGGCGGCTTTCGCCGAAGGGGCGTCCGAGGAGCTGTAGACCGACCGGCAGATCGACGCCGTCGCGGTTGGAGAATCCGCAGGGGAGGCTCATTCCGCAAATGCCGGCCAGATTCGTTGCGATTGTGAAGATGTCAGCCAGGTACATTTTGAGTGGATCATCGGTCTTTTCTCCGAGGCGGAACGCGGTCTCTGGAGAGGTGGGGGAGACAATGGCATCCACCTTGGTGAAGGCCTGATCAAAGTCGCGGCGGATAAGGGTCCTGACCTTCTGGGCGCGGAGGTAGTAGGCGTCGTAGTAGCCGCTGCTCAGCACGTACGTGCCGAGGATGATACGGCGCTTTACCTCGCGTCCGAATCCCTCGGCGCGTGTCTTCTCATAGAGCGAGAGCAGGTCCTTGGGCTCGGGTGAGCGGCGTCCATAACGCACGCCGTCGAAACGGGCCAGATTGGCTGAGGCCTCGGCGGTGGCAATGATGTAGTAGACGGCGACGGCGTACTCGGTGTGAGGCAGAGAGATCTCGACCGGCTCGGCCCCGAGGGAGACGAGTTGTTGGATTGCGGCATCGACGGAGCTGCGGACTCCGGTTTCCATGCCATCCACGAAGTATTCCTTGGGCACACCGACGCGCAGCCCTTTCAGGTCACGACCAATCTCCGCAGTGAAGTCCTCATCGGGAAGTTCCAGCGAGGTCGAGTCATGGGGATCCTTGCCTGCCATGGCATTGAGCAAGATGCCGCTGTCCTCGACAGTCGAGGTGAGGGGGCCGATCTGATCGAGAGAGGAGGCGAAGGCAATGAGTCCGTAACGGGAGACGCGTCCATAGGTCGGCTTGAGGCCCACGCAGCCGCATAGGGCTGCGGGCTGGCGGATCGATCCCCCGGTGTCGGAACCGAGTGTGGCGAGGGCCGTTCCAGAAGCCACCGCTGCCGCGGAGCCGCCGCTCGATCCACCAGGAATGCGATTCAGGTCCCAAGGGTTGCGCGTTGGATTGAATGCGGAGTTCTCGGTGGAGGATCCCATGGCGAATTCGTCCATGTTCATCCGTCCGAAAGGAATGGCTCCCGCACTGCGCAGACGGGCGATAGCGGTAGCATCGTAGGGGGCAGTGTACCCATCCAGAATACGGGAAGCCGACTGGAGGGGTTGTCCAGCGACACTGATTGCATCCTTGATTCCTATCGGAATGCCTCCGAGCGGCTTGGAAAGATCGGCTGTTGAAGCTTCTTTTTTGGCTGTCTCCAGATCCCGTGCGATGTAAGCGCCGATCGAGGAATCCAGGGAGGCAATGCGCTGCTCTAGACCCTCAAGCAACTCGACGGGGGAGATCTCCTTGGAACGGAGGAGTCGCCGTGTTGCGGCGATGCTTTGGAAAGGGGTGAATGAGGACATGGGAAGGCGAGAGAGGGATGAGACCTGAAACTTGAAACCTGAATATGGGAAAAGAAAAAGCTGAAATCCTGAAAAGCTAAAAAGCGGAAATTGGTGAGGGAGTTTTGATCAATCCAGCACCTTGGGGACAACAAAGAGCCCGTTGGCATTGTGCGGGGAGTTCTCCAGGATCGTTTTCTTAGGAAGGCTCTCGGTGACCGCATCCTCACGGATCACATCGAAGACCGTGATTGCATGGGCGGTCGGTTCGATGCCCGAGATGTCGAGTTTGTTCATCTGCTCTACGTGATCGAGAATGCGTCCAAGCTGAAGCCCGAAGATTTCGGCTTCCTCAAGTGTGATCTCAAGACGTGCCAGACGTGCCAAATAGGGGACGTCGATTGTGTGATGGGGTGAGTCGGTGGACATGGAAAAAATTATAATAGAGGCTCAACGCTGAAACCTGAAAGCTGAAAAAGGGAGGTCGATTAAACGACAACGAGTTCCAGTTCGCTCTGACCTGTGGAAATCTCGAAGAGTACCGGAACATTGGTGAGTTCGGGTAGGAGTCGTCTATTCCCAGCTGCAGCCGGATCCCCAACATCGTCTGGGTGATTATTCAGCACGATCCCCTCGCAGGCGAGTCCGTGAGCTGCGATCGATTCCAGCGTTAGGAGGGTATGGTTCAGTGCGCCCAGACGGTTACGCACGACCAGTAGAATGGGGAATCCCATCGCATTGGCAAGATCGGCGGTGGAGTAATCCTGAGTAAGGGGAACCAGCCATCCACCGACTCCCTCCACCAGCAGAGAGCGATGAGTCCGATGTAATCGATCGAAGGTGGGAAGAACTTCTGAAGGATCAAAGGTGCGTTCTTCCAGTCGTGCCGCCTCGATCGGGGCGAGGGGGGCGACGTAGGCGACGGGAGTGACCTCTTTCATGGAGAGTTCGTTGTCGGCGGCTTCCCGAAGTCTCCTGCTATCCTCCGGTTCCCCACAGGAGATCGGCTTCATGGCCACGGTATCGAATCCAGCCTTACGGAGGCTTCGTGTCAGTAGTGCAGTGATAAAAGTTTTTCCCGCATCGGTGTCGGTGCCCGTTATGAAGAGGTTCATTTGGGAAGATAGCCTTCAGTCTAATTACCTGGCGACTTTGCCGTCGCAGCCTCCTCGGTCGCCTGCAGAAAGACGGTCTCCAGATCCATCTGAGGTTGGCGGGCCGTTATAAGTCGGGCTCCTCGGGATGCCGCGAGACGCGCGATCTCTTTCTGGAGATCAGGTGAGGCGTTCTCGATGATGTATTCCGTCTGTCCACTGACTCCTGTAAGGATGTCTAGCGATCCCTCGCGAACCATGTGTCCCTTTGCCAAGATGCCGACGCGGTCGCACACCTCCTGAACCTGCTCGAGGAGGTGGGAGGTAAGCAGGATCGTCTTACCGCGGGCCTTGAGCTGAAGGATCAGATCTCGGATTTGGCGAGATCCAGCCGGATCCACACCGGCGGTCGGTTCGTCCAGGATCAGAAGGCGCGGGTCATGGACCACGGCCTGGGCGAGGCCGATGCGCTGAAGCATTCCCTTGGAATAGCTCCCGACACGACGATCCCCCGCCTCGGTGAGGCCGACGAGTTCGAGGAGTTCGGTGACTCGGGTTTTGAGTCTGTTTCCGGTGAGGCCGGAGAGTTTTCCGTAGAAGGCGATCGTTTCCGCACCGGTGAGAAATTTATAGAAATAGGGATTCTCTGGGAGGAAACCGACATCAAAACGGCTTGCAACACGATGGCTTGGAACTCCGAAAATCTCAGAGGTGCCTGAGGTGGCCGTGACCAGGCCTAGCAGGATCTTCAGCGTGGTGCTCTTACCCGATCCATTGGGGCCGAGCAGTCCGTAAACGGTGCCTGAGGCAATCTCCAGGGAGAGTCCTCGCAGCGCTACTACCTGGCGACGACGCAGGGGAATGGGAAAGATCTTTTCGAGATTGCGGATGCTGACTGCTGGAAGGGGGGCCGGATTCGTTTCCATACTGTTTTTTAATCAAGGATACGAAAGCCCTTGAGGCCATCTCCTGGTGTCGTGGGGAGCACTGACTCACTCTCGATATGACCTGCGAGATGACTCTCTCTAATACCCTGGAGGAATTCCTCAACCTCAGCTTTTTCACCCGCAGCCAAGAGTTCGACGCGGCCGTCGGGGAGGTTCTTCACCCAGCCGGTCACTTCAAAGCCCTTGGCGAGCGAAAGCACGGAGGCACGGAAGCCGACTCCCCGGACCTTCCCTTCATAGCAGGCGCTGATGGTAATCATCGGTTCTGAAACAGATTAACGGATCTGGCCGGATCCCCGGATGAGATACTTATAGCTGGTGAGCTCCTCGAGGGCCATCGGGCCGCGGGCATGGAGCTTGTCCGTGCTGATTCCGATCTCGCAGCCGAAGCCGAACTCACCTCCATCGGTGAATCTCGTCGAGGCATTCCAGTAGACTGTGGCGCTGTCGACATTCTGAAGGAACTTCTCGGCTGTCGCGGCATCTGCTGTGACGATCGCATCACTGTGGTGTGATCCGTGAGACTCGATGTGGGTGATCGCTTCATCGAGGGAGCTGACGACTTTCACGGCAAGGATCAATGCCAGGAACTCGGTGCGGAAATCCTCCTCGGTAGCTTCCTTGATCAGGTCGGTATGGGCGGCTTTCAAAAACTCAGGAATCAATCCGAGTGTCTCTTTATCGCAGCGAAGCTCGACTCCCTGATCGAGCAGGGCTTTAACTCCCTTGTCTAGGAAAGTCGCGGCGATGTCCCGATGCAGCAGCAGTGTCTCTGCAGCGTTGCAGACGCCGGGGCGCTGGCACTTGGCGTTCACAATGATCTCGCATGCCATCGAGAGATCGGCAGCCTTATCGACATAGACTGCGCAGATGCCGTCGTAGTGCTTGATTACGGGCATGCGGGCATGACGGGCCACGGTCTCAATGAGTCCCTTACCTCCACGAGGGATGATACAGTCGAGGTAACGGTCCATCTCGCAGAGGATGCGGACGGCTTCACGGTCAGTGACAGGCACAAGTTGGATGGCGGCAGGGGGGAGTCCGGCCTTCGCTGCGCCAGCCTGAAGTGCTGCGGCGATTGCTTTGTTTGAGTGGATTGCCTCGCTGCCTCCTCGCAGGATGACGGCATTGCCAGCTTTCAGACAGAGCACGGCCGCATCGCTTGTCACATTGGGACGGGACTCAAAGATGATCCCAATAACGCCGATGGAGACGCTGATTTTCTGGAAAATCAGACCATTCTCTTTGGTCCATTCCTTCAGCAGTCGTCCGACAGGATCGGAAAGAGAAGCGGCGGTCCTGATGCCGGAGGCCATGGCTTGGAGGCGCTTCTCATTCAGACGGAGCCGATCAAGCATCGCTTCGGAGAGTCCATTCTTAGTACCAGCCTCCAGATCCAAGGCATTCGCGTCGAGAATGTCAGAGATCGACTCCAGAAGACTTTCGGCCATGGCCAGCAGGGCCGTATTCTTAACCTCTGCCGAGGTGACTGCGAGGATGCGTGCGGCGGCGCGCGCAGCTTCACCAAGGGAGTGCAATTGTTCGGTCAGGTCTGCGGACATCAGTACCTTTCTCTTCTAGTCGAGTCCGGGGAAAACGGCAACCGCTCTCATTGTTCTCTCAGGGTTGATGAGGAATGGGTAAAAGAGTAGTTCTTATCATATGGCAAACACACTCTCTCCTGCAGACCAGCTCCGCGCTCTGGGTGAATGCTTTATCAAGAGGACCTGCTCTGACTTTCCGCAGTGGGGGAGTAGTCTCGGATTCTCAAAGTACGAATCACAACTTGCCGGCAGTGATCTGAAGACACGCAAGGAGCGGATGCTTTTCCTGGAGCAACTGCTTAGAGAGACCGAGGCATTGCCCGCAGCCAAGCTCTCTGGCGATGACTGGCTCGACCGACGCTGTTTCTTCTCGATGCTCCGCACGGAGTTGCTCAATAGCCGTGATCTGGAGCGCTACCGGACGAACCCTCAGGAATGCTGCGATAGTGCCGTCGGTGCGGTCTTCGAGCTGATCATCCGTCATTCGGAGAATCTGAAAAAAGCACGACCTGCCATCGAGGCGAGGCTCGCGGCGATTCCGGGGTTCCTCAAGCAGGGGGCTGCTGCGGTGCGTACGCCCGTTCCGCTCTGGACGAAGCTGGCCGTTCAGTCCTGCAAGGGGGCAAAGGATTTCGTCGAAACCATCGGGGAGCAACTCGTTATCATTTCGCCCGATCCTGCGAAGACTCGGAAGATCGCCACTGCGGCAGCAAAAGCCTTCGATGAGTATTCCAAGGCGATCCGCGCCAAAAAACACGGGAAGCCCGGTGATTTCTCCCTTGGCCGCGAACGCTTTGAGTATCTTGTGCGGGAGCGGACCGGGCTCGACTGGAGCCTGGGTGAGATCGAGGCCGAGGGGCATCGTTTGATCGGGGAGCTATCCGAAGAGTTGGAAATGGAAGCCCGAAAGCACGGGGCGAAATCAGCCAAACAGATTCTGGATAAGGCCAGAGATTCCTGGATCCCCGGTGCTCCTCTTCTGGAACTCTACACCCGCTCCTCGGAGCAGTGGCGTGAACGCGTGGTGAAGAGCGGGCTCTATCCGATCCCTCCGGGAGAGACGCTGAAGGTGACCCCCGTGCCTGACTTCATGAGAGAGCATTTTCCGACGGCTGCCTACAGCTCGCCAGGTGCCTTTGAGGGTCGGCAGAGGGGTATCTTCTGGGTGAATGATCTCGGAGCGACCAAACGTGATCCCGAAGAAAAGCTTCGTGAGGAGCGTCAGCACTTCGGCCTAGAACTCACCAGCGCCCACGAGGGATATCCGGGGCATCATCTTCAATTCGCGATTCAGAACAGACATCCGAGCAGGATCCGTCGACTCTGCGGTCATGCCATCTTCTACGAGGGCTGGACCATGTGGTGTGAGAAGCTCGCGGTTGAGAAGGGATGGGTAAAAGGACCCCATACACCCTATGCCAGATTTCAGCAACTCCATGATGCCCTCTGGCGCGCCTACCGCATCGTGATCGACTGCGGACTTCAGTCCGGAAAACTCACGCATGAAGCCGCTGCTCAGATTCTGGTGAAGGGAGTCGGATTCACCCCCGCTCGAGCTAGAGCCGATGTGAACTGGTACACGGCCCAGCCAACCGTGCCGATGAGCTATATGCTGGGACGACTCGAACTCGAGAGAGTCAAAGATGCCCGGATGAAGGGGAAAAGCGGGAAAGGGTGGTCACTCCGGAAGTTCCACGACTGGGCGCTCGGATATGGCGCAGTGCCTTGGCGCTGGATCGAGCAATCCGAGCTTCAGTAGGCTTTTTTACCCTGCTTCTTAAGGACTCGGGCCTCAACAAAGGACTGGATACAGCGCGCAACAAAGAGTCCGCAGAGGAGTGCAGTGGCCATCTTCGCAATGGAGGAGTTGGTCTTCTCTCCGGCGGTCTGCTTCAATACCGCAAAGATCAGTCCGTAGGAGGAGACCGTCGCTCCGAATCCAAGAAGTCCGACCAAGACCGCCACATGCATGACATGTATGCGGATCTTCTCGTTGCGGGCAAGCAGTCCGCAGATGATCAGCAGAATTCCGAGGGCGCAGGGGATCAGGGCCGTAGGATGGGCTGCTCCGGTTCCGAAGAAACCGACAAGGCCGACGATATTGAGAAGGATTCCGAAAACGACGCTGATCGAGGACATGGAGGTCATGGGATGAGACTGCCAAGTCGAGGGCCTAGAGTCTAGGCCTCAGAGGCACGGGTCAGGACATAGATAACACATGTGGTTCAAGACATGGGTAACACATGACGTGAGTGTTTGGTTATGGTGTTGGTGTTTTGGTTGTTGGTCAATGGCAGGGAGATTGGGGTAGCAGGCAGCGGAGCGGAAGGGGCGGGAGCCCCTGAAGCGGAGATGCCTGCTTAGCTATCCCTAAGCTGCCTCCTTAATGGCTTCTGGGGCATCGGGAAGAACCGGGATAAAGCTTGCTGTTTCAGGCTCGAGATGTCC
>CAIOJL010000046.1 GCA_903858595.1 uncultured Spartobacteria bacterium
ATCAGGATCGGAATGATCGGCGCATAGTGGCTTTCCCGGTGGAAGTTCTTCAGGTCGAGTGCGTAATCCCAGACCTGATTGATCGCCTCTCGATGATATGAGATTTCGCCAACCTTGAATTCCAAGACGAAGATACACCCGGAGGAGATGACAACTGCGTCGATACGACTACCGATACGCGGCACATCGAACTCCAAACAGAGATATCCATCAACCCCCTGAAGGATATGCTTAAGAATGACGATCTGATCTTCCCATGCTGCAGATTGGGCGGGAGTGATCGTGAAAACGCGTGGGCGGGAAAGTTCCCCCAGGATGTGATCGTTGCTTCGCGAAAGAAACGACGCGATTGGCTCAGCGTAAAATGAACTCGAGGAAGCTAAGGAGATCGTCATACGAGAAACCACAGTTACCTTCCCGAGTTCCTGAGTTCCACATTAAACCAATTCCCTTCCCAGTTTGATTGCCCCCTTCAGCATGGATAGTTCAGAACCAACGCACGATCGGATCGCGGCAAGGCGGGTGCGGTACTCCTTGATTAGTCTCAGGGCGTCCTCGCCCATTTGCCGCTCTCGCTCCCGCGAGCAGCGCCCTGCGGGCTACGCTAAGGCGTAGGCTACTCCGTGCCTCCCAGCACTCGGCGTTCATTTCCCGGCGCAGAGTAGGGGCGACCTTCTTCAAGAGGGGTCCGTATGGAATCCGATCCTCTTCTTTGGGGGATCCGGAGGCGGAAGCAAGAGAGGGCGGATTTTCTGGATGACATCTCTCAGGGCTGAGTCGTGAGAAAGGAGTGTCTTCTCGATGACTGAGAGTCGCTTTTCCAACGAGGTGTTGGAAGCGATAGCTTCCCTGAGGCGAATAAAGGCCCTAATCACATAGACACTCATGGCTACGGCTTTCGGGCTATTGAGAATGTTGGCTGCTTGGAGGGCACCATGTTCTGTGAAAGCCCAGGGCCTCGTGCGGCGACCTCCACGACCGGCTTTTGACATCGCAATCTGCGATGTCAAAAGGGAAGCCTCCTCGGCGGTCAGCTGAAAACAGAAATCTTCCGGAAACCTCGCCCGATTCCTTTTGACGGCCTCGTTGAATCGGAAGGTCTGCACCCCGTAGAGGTGAGCCAAATCATTATCGAGAATCACGCGAAGGCTGCGGATATCTCGGATCAGCGTGTCAACATCAGGCAATGTTTCATTCATGGATGGAAATTATGCATGCCCTGCTCAAAAACAAGAGCCTATACGCCTCATAGTTCCTTCCCCCACTTGAGGGCGTCGCGGAGGATGCGTGATTCCGAAGCCACCGTGGAACGGATTGCAGCAAGGCGGGTGGGGTAATCGCTGATCAGTCGCAGGGCGTCCTCGCCCATTTCCTTTCCGGCGAAGAGTTCTTGAGAGGAGGTCGCGAAGTTCAAGCCGATCTGTAGTTCGGTTGCTGGTAGGATGAACCCGAGGTCGATGTTGGAGAGCAGGAGCCGACGATCGGGATCAGCCCCGAAGGCACAGGCATCGACCAGCCAGGTTGGGGAGCTCTGCGGATCGAGATGGAGCACCTCGATCAGCTTCTGCTCCACAGCCCAGAATTCCCGAAGCGTCTCCTCACTCACACCAAGCACGCGGAGATGCAGGATCTTTCTCAAAAAGGATTCATAACCTTGGGAATAACTCTCCAGCACAGGCAGACCAAATCGCTTCTGCGCACTAGCAATCCACATTGCCGGCCTCCCCAGCCTCTCCGCCATCAACTTCATGCTCTTCATGGTGCAGCAGGATGGATCTTCTATTGCTCCACGTTGCAGGCGGGGCGATCTGGTCCAGTGCTGAACATGGAGACACCGCCGAGAGGATTGGGGTGGACGTAGATAGTCTCCTTGGGGGCGAAGATGACTGCGCTGCCGCGACCATCCGTCGAGACAGTCGCTAGTTGCGAATTGTTCCTGATCATCTGCTGGCGGGGAATCCCGTCGGCCGGTGTGGCGATCGCTTGGTTGACGGCGATCGTGGTTGTGAGATCACCGGCCTGCAGGGGCGCGGCGGCTAATAAGCCAACGAGGAATAGTGTTTTCATAGGAACACCATCCTAGCACCTCCACCAGACACCAAGTGTCCTAGGCCCCAAAAAGGTTTCTAGTCTGAAGACTGTTAGACTGTTAGGGAAAAGGTAGTTGGAGGAGGTCTCACTCTTGCCAGCTGAACCAGACAACATGAACTCAGTCTCGGCTCGTCCTCGGAAACAAGGGCTCGGTGGTGACCATCCCTTTTATCCCCTGTAACGGCTTCCCTACATCTCAATCAGAATCGCTCGAGTTATTTCTTCGATCGTTTTGTCGGGAGGAGTCGTGAGTCGAAGACAAAGCGATCGGGCTTCATGATCCGGATCTTACGGAAATCGCGGTGGGCGGGATTCAGGATGTAGTTGGTTTCCTGAGGAATGATAGCGCTGGGCACGGCCAGCACGACGGAGATCATCTTTTCCAGCCACTGGTCACCGACTCGCTGGGTGACCGGAGGAACCGGCGATGAGCGCCACCCTGAGGGTAGGGAGGCCGGATCCGGCCGATGCACCAACTTGGCATCGAACTCAACCGGGTAGACCAGATACGGGAGTGCAATGGGAGGGTTCAGGTGGACAAGGGTCTCCAGGGCGGCGAGCGAGAGGGTGCCGCTGGTGTAGACGGCGAGCCGCCCACGCGAGTTCCATCGCCCCCCGTATGTCCGAGCCCCCTCACCGGAAAAGGCTCCGTCCGCGTGGAGTTCAGGAACGATCCGCCAAGCCCTGATCATCAGGAATAGACGCCGTGTTCGATGCGGCCGAGCAGATCCTCGACCTCCCGCGCACCTATTTCGGTGCGGGCATAATCAAGCGGGATGGCGCCTCCGAGACCATACTGGGGAGCCGCCAACCACTCCCGGGCATGGTCGGCCGATCCGAGGGCATGCACTGCCATGCCCATTAGGCGCGCGAACCGGACAAGCCGGTCGGATTCGTCACTGGTCAGTCGACCCAGCCCCTTCCTGCGGTGAAGGGTCGGCCGCGAGATCCCCACACGCCGGGCCAGCAGTTCCATGGAGATGCCGAGGGTGTCCCTCAACGCCTCGAGTTCGGCAAACGGAAGGCCTTTCTCCAACTCTTGAATCAGGGTTTCGGAAGAAAACCGGTCGGGGCGCGCCTTGGATCCGGCGATGCAGAAATTCACGACGCCACCGGCTTGGGATACCGGAACCCTCCGCTTCTTGCCAAGACGTCGGCGAGACGGGGTTCCGGAGGATTTCCGCGTGGTGAGAGCAACGCTCATATGAGACTATGAATAGTCTCTTATGAGCAGATGTCAATGATCCCCCGGCGGTTTTGGCGATCCCGTGTCAGGTGCAAACTTACCGCGCACGCCGCCGCTGAAATCGTAGTGGGGCTCCATCTCAGAATTTGATCGCCGACGATATCGCTCCAGAAGGTCTTTCTTAAGCTCCTCGATCGGCATCATGGAGCCGGGGTTCTCCTCGGCATACTTCAGCCTTGCCTCAAGAATTACCCGCTCATCCTCGGAGACGGGGGGCGGATCAAGATGGATCAAAGCCGCCATCAGTTCCTGCCGTTCCAAGAAGGTAAGATTCGGCAACTCTTTCAGCATCTCGGCAAGCGTCATGGAAGTTAATCCCTACGGCTGGAGGTAATCGAAATCAACAAAACAATGGATACCATTCAATACCTACCTCTTCCCTCTGGCCCTAGCAGTCTAAAAGCCTTCAGCCTATCCACCTCGATCCGTCCCACGGTCCCAAGGGACGGATCTGCTACTGGGGTACCAT
>CAIOJL010000047.1 GCA_903858595.1 uncultured Spartobacteria bacterium
CCCGTCATCCTGGATCCGAATGACGATGCCACCGCGCTGATGGGAAGCCGTGAGCCTGATCAAACCAACCGACGGCTTGCCGCATGCCACTCGCTCATCAGGAGACTCGATCCCGTGATCGACCGAGTTGCGGATCATGTGAATGAGAGGGTCGCCGAGCTTTTCCACGATGTTGCGGTCGAGTTCGGTCTCCTCTCCCTCCATGACGAGCTGAACCTGTTTGTTCTGCTGCGCCGAGATGTCACGCACGAGGCGGGTCATCTTCTGGAAAGCGCCGCGGATGGGAACCATGCGCAGCGACATGGCGTTGCGCTGAAGTTCTGAGGTGGTGCGGCTCAGCTGTCGCAGGCTACGCTCCAGCGTGCGGCTGACAATATTCTGAACATCCGGATCCTGCACGACCATCGACTGGGCAATGACAAGCTCACCGACGAGATCGACGAGGGCATCCAGCTTCCAGGTTTCGAGTTTCACAAACCCCGAAGCTGCGTCTGCGGTGGCCAGGGTTTTACGGGAGGCGCTGTTGGCAGCGGGTTGTGGCGAGGCGGACAGGAGTGCCTTCATCTCCTCCAGCGACCGGGAGATTTCCCCGTCCGCAATGTTGATGGCAAACTCCACTGGAATCGAGGGGGGCATCACCTCTCCCCTAAGGGCCGCCTGTGAACGGCGGATAAGTTCGCTGGTGGGAACGACGATCGGTGCGCCGGCATCCGCACCCTGCAACTGAAGCCCGATTCCTTGGGTAAACTGCTTGAGCGCATCGGCACCTGCGAGAATCAGGTCGATGGTGTCGGAGCTGATCCGGAGTTTTGACTGCCGCGCGGCGTCGAGTACGGACTCCAGTTCGTGTGCCAGGTTCTGCAGTGCCTTAAGGTGCAGGAACCCTGCACCGCCCTTGAATGTGTGAAAGGCGCGGAAGATGGAGTTGATCGTCTCCGCGTCGGTGGGATTCTCCTCCAGGACAAGGACTCCCTGCTCAATGTTTTGCAGCAGTTCCAGTGACTCCCCGTGAAACTCGTGCAGGAGTTCGGCGTCATCCGCAAGGTTCAGTGTGATGGCCGCTTCCTCCTCGCCGGACGAGACCGGCGCGGCAGATACCGAGGCTAACTTTACCGGGGCAGGTGCGGGGGTCACTGCCGGAGTTGGTTTTAATGAATCCGCAGGGATAGTCGCGACCGCTGGGGCCGTGGAGGATTCATTAATCTCGACCCAAGCGGCCGGCTGAGCAGGGATTTCATCACCCACCGCCCAATCGCTCAAGGCCGAGCTCATCCAGGAATGCCACAGGTTGAAGTTGCTGATTGAATCCGGAGTGAACTTGCCGGTTCCATCCAGGATCAGGTCCATCCAACCCCGCGCGACCGAAAGAGCTGAGAGCAAACCCTGCGGAGTATCTTTCCCCGTGAGTTCCTCCAGGTCCATGAGAAGGCTGTTGAGTGGGAGCAGTCCCGTATCCTGATCGGGCAGGATGAACGCCATTTCAAGGGCGATCTTCCCGAGAAGATCGAGGAACTTCGCGGTGGTAGTTGCTCTGTTTTCTGCAGATTCCATAGATTGCTAATGAGTCAGATTGAAGCAAATGTGCGGCCAAACAAGCAGGATCACCCGGCATTAAACAATAGTTTTCTAAAGCACCCAACTGGAGCGCCCATGGCAGGCAAGATGCCCCTACTGAGAGGATCCACTCAGGCTTGCGCGGGCTCTTGCGCACACCAATGAACTAGGACAAGATTTTCTTATGCATAAAGCACCCCTCCCCGTCATCGGAATAGCAGCTCTGGTTGCCTTCGCTCTCTTCTTCCTTGCGCCGAATATTTCCAATGTTCGTGTTACTGCGGGCTACGCCAGCTACATCTACTCAAACCCGATCCTTGGCAAAGGGGAGTTCAAGGAGGTGATATTCGGTCCCGCATCAACAGGCATGCGCTGGCGCCTCTGGGGACAGCCCGTCTCGATCACGCCCTTCACTTATTCTGAGGCCTTCGTTGCCGACAACGCAATCCTGGCCAAGGACAAGCTCCCCCTCTCCAGCCAGGCCCATATCGTCTGGCGCCTGAAGCCCGACGAGAAATCGGTGCGCCGCTTCATGGAGGAGTTCGGCGGCTGGGAGAGCACGGGTGATCCCGAAAAGATTGCCAAGGCTGCCTACGACCAGTTCATCCGCGAGCCCTTCCGGACCATCACACGCTCCGTCGTGGCGAAACATGATGGACTGTCGGTCAACGAGTCCCTGACCTCTATCTCGCAGGACATCGGTAACCAGGTGAAGGATCTGCTCAAGAACACACCCTTCGAGGTGATGTCCGTGGTGATGGGAAACGCCTCCCCTCCCCAGCAGGTCATCGTGGCCATCGCCACCAAGGTCGCCCTCAACCAGACTCTCGAGCAGAAGGCCATCGAGGAGCAGATCGCGCAGAAGAACATCGATATCGAGCGCAAGAACGGAGAAGCGGCCGGCGCGCGTTCCGCTGCCGAGGCAGTCGAACGGGCCAAGGCTATCACCTCCATCAGCGCGGTCCTCTCGCCTTCCTACATCCAGTATCTACAGGCCGAGAACATCAAGGGAGCCGACCGCGTCTATGTCCCGCTCAATGCCGGTCCGCAGCTTGTAATGCCACTCCGTGAGAAGACTCCGGAGAAAACAGAAGCAAAGCAATAACGTCTCAGCGGATGCTGCGGTAGTAACGGAGGGCCTCAAGTGGAACTCCAAGTTCTTTCAGCGGATAGATCTTACCCTCTCCATGCGAGGATGGGTTCCGGATCAGATAGTCGAATCCCCTCTTCCCGACGATCACTACGAAGTGGGTGATGCCGCTTGGCAGCCTGAGACGAACGATCACGGGATTTCCTTTCAGGAGATTCCAATCGATCAGGGCATAGGAGGGAAGATCTTCGTAAGCCTTTTCGATCAGGCCGGGAGTGAACTCAGCCGCTGATTCCCAGCGAAGCCATCCGGCGCCCTCGAAGCCGTTGTTTTGCTTCAGGAACTTGTTCAAGCGTCCCGGGTCGACATCCATTCCGTAATGGGAGAGCAGCATCGAAGCC
>CAIOJL010000048.1 GCA_903858595.1 uncultured Spartobacteria bacterium
GCGATCGATCCGTTTGAGGCAACCTATCGTTTCGGCTGGGAAGGGGTTTCCGCAGGCGGGGCTAGCGTCCGTGTTGTTGGCACCGATTCTTCGGGGAATTCTGATCCCACTAATTCCTCTAGACGACGGATCGTGGCCAGCTGCGGCCCGAATGAATGGGTGCGGAAGCTCTGGAATTATCATGCCAATTACCAGGGGGAGGCAGGAATCAACGGCCAGGTTCCCTCCTGGTTTCACATGGACGAGTCGCTTACAAAGCAGATGATGGTGAGTGACGCACTCTTCACTCCGGGAGCAGTCTTTGCGTGTCACCGCTTCACGACTGAATCGAAGCCTTGGTTGCACACGCCACTCCCCGGAATCCGGGATCTGTTTGCCGCGATGCTCTTTGTCCGCAGTCAGCCCCTCAACACCAAGGATCATCTCTGCCTGACCACCTTTCCTGACCGGACCCCTTACCTCGTGGATCTCGCGGTGGCCGGGCATGACACGATCAAAATTATGGGTAGGGAAGTGAAGGCGATCCGCTTCGATCTCCGGATCCAGACCATCGAGACCATGGGGCCGAATATCGGCCGCGTGGCCCCGCATAAGAAATTTCACTCTGGTCGTGTCTGGATATCCGATGACAACCGCCGCCTTCCTCTCAAGGCCGAGGTTGATGTCTTTATCGGCTCGGTCTTTGCGGAGCTGGTGAAGATTACTCCATCCCTCTGAAGGGGATTGGATCAGGAACAAACTCCCGCAGCCGTAACGCAGGCCAATTGGCCGAGGCCGGGCAAGCAATCGCAGAGACGCGGAGGAAAAACAATCAAAGCACAAACATTCGCGAGAAGATTCCTGATTAGAAATTCGGCCTACTTGTAATCTTCGTCATAAAAATCTCCGCGCCTCGGCGGGAAAATCTTTCGATTGCCCGGACCTACAACCGCGAAATAAGCAGCTCGCGCTGGAAGACAAGTTCCTTAGGCAGGTGGCTATAGAGTTTCATAAAGAGCTCATCCTGCAGCACCAGTTCCCGATGCCACTCAGAGGGATCGATTTTCTGAACCTCCTCAAATTTCTCGGGAGTCATCGACTCGAGGCCGGTCATGTCGAGATCGGCATATTCCGGAACCCAACCGATCGAGGTCTCTAGGGCATGGGCGCCGCGCTGGCAGCGCTGGACGATCCATTTGAGGACACGCATGTTGTCACCGAAGCCGGGCCAGAGGAATTTCCCCTCGGCGCTCTTGCGGAACCAGTTCACATGGAAGACGCGGGGGACGTGCTTCACGAGGCGGCGCATCTCCAGCCAATGGGCGAAGTAATCCCCCATGTCGTAGCCGCAGAAGGGCAGCATCGCCATCGGGTCGCGGCGCACCTGGCCGATCGTTCCCGCCGCTGCGGCAGTCATCTCCGAGCCCACCGTGGCGCCGAGGTAGACGCCGTGGACCCAGTTAAAGGCCTGGAAAATAAGCGGCATTGTCGTGGCGCGACGGCCTCCGAAGATCATGGCGCTGATCTTTACCCCCTCCGGATTCTCCCAATCGGGATCGATGATGGGACAGTTGCGCGCAGGGGCTGTGAAACGGCTGTTCGGATGGCTGGAGAGGATGGGTTTGCCCTCGGCATCCTTCTGGCCGGGGGTCCAATCCTTGCCCTTCCAGTCGATAAGATGGGCTGGAGCCTCCTTGGTCATGCCTTCCCACCAGATATCGCCGTCATCTGTCAGGGCGACATTGGTGAAGATGGTATCCTTATTGATGGAGTCCATGGCCATCGGGTTGCTCTCGTAGGAGGTGCCGGGGGCTACGCCGAAGAAACCGGCCTCGGGATTGATAGCGCGGAGCCAGCCGTCGGGTCCTGGCTTGATCCAGGCGATGTCATCGCCGACGCAGGAGACTTCCCAGCCCTCTTCCTTCAGGTGCTTCGGAGGGATGATCATGGCGAAGTTCGTCTTGCCGCAGGCGCTCGGGAAGGCCGCGGTGACATAGGTCTTTTCTCCCTTGGGATCTTTAACGCCGAGGATGAGCATGTGCTCGGCCATCCACCCTTCGTCACGTCCCATGGCCGAGGCGATACGAAGTGCGAAGCATTTTTTTCCAAGCAGGGCATTCCCGCCATATCCGGAACCATAGCTGATGATCAGTCGCTCTTCGGGGAAATGAGTGACATAGGTATTCTCGGGATCGCAGGGCCAGGTGACATCCTGTTTTCCCTCAGTCAGGGGCGAACCGACGGAGTGCAGGCACTTCACGAAAGTCCCGGTCTTGGCGATCTCATCGTACACCTTGGATCCCATGCGGGTCATGGTGCGCATATTGGCGACGACATAGGGACTGTCCGAGATCTCGATGCCGTACTGGGCGATCGGTGAGCCGACGGGTCCCATGCTGAAAGGGATCACATAGAGGGTCCGGCCCTTCATGCACCCCTGGAGAAGTCCGTTTAACTTGGCCTTCATGATGGAGGGTTCGCGCCAGTTGTTTGTCGGACCAGCATCCTTCTTCGACTTGCAGCAGATGAAGGTGCGCTCTTCGACACGCGCCACATCACGGGGATCGCTGCGGACAAGCAGGGAGTTCGGTCTCTTGTCGGCGTTCAGCCAGAGAGCCGCTCCCGACTCGACGATGCGGTCGCGCATCAGCTTGTCCTCCGTCTCGGAACCATCGCACCAGAAAATCGCATCGGGTTGTGTCAGGTCGGCGATCTCTTTCACCCATTTCAGCACCTCAGGAATTGTAGGTTCGAGATTTCCCAGTGAGTCAGCATTTCTTTTTGTCATACTCATGATGACAGTTTCGGATATTTGGGAGACAAGGGCAAGAATGTCCCGTAAACTCGTGTTCGTTCATGGACGATTTCAATGTCGAATCACTCTCCAGGCTCATGCAGCTTTCGGTATCGCCCGCGGTGCTTATCTCGGCGGTCGGTCTGCTGCTACTATCTGTTACCAATCGCCTTGGTAGGGCCATTGACCGCTCGCGCCTGACCGTCAAAGAGCTGGATCATAACCTCAATAACGAGACCGCCAGAAGTGAAATGCGATGTCAGTTAGTGATTCTTCTGAGACGGGCCTCGCTGCTGCGCTACTCAGTGAGTTTGCTGGTCGGCAGTATTTTTCTCTCCTGCCTGATGATTCTCTTTCTCTACTTCAAGAGTTTTGGAGGGATGCATCTGGAGCGGTTGGTCATCATACTGTTCTTCCTGAATCTGATGAGTCTCCTTGGCTCCATGAGCTTCCTACTCGCCGACATCTACCTCTCGCTCAGGGCGCTTAGGATCGAGGTCTCCAGACACCTGAACTGAGGAGTGCTAGGGCCTCACTCAGCATCCGAGTCTTCCTGCTTGTCGCTGTGTGGCGCCGGTTTTACTTTAAGGTATGTCCGCAGCCATTCTTCCCGGTGAGAACGAACCCCTCTTTTACCTTGGGGAATTTCCCGTGCGCCTGATCACCTTACTGGTGGCTCTTCATAGCGGCGCCATGATCACGGCCTCGCTCCTGATTGCCTCGGGTCACGGTGCGTTGATAGATCTGTTCATTTACAGCAGCACCGCGGTCGCACACGGCCAGATCTGGAGACTTGCAACTTATGCCTTCGTGGCCTCTCCCTCCGTCTGGTTCCTCTTGGAGATGGTCATGCTCTATTACTTCGGTCGCGAGGTGGAGAATGGACTTGGATGGAAGCGTTTCGGGATTCTTTACGGGGGTCTGATCCTGCTCGGACCTTTGCTTCTCCAGGCCTTTGGCTACGGGGGGATCCCGCAGACGTTTGCGGGGGCGCAGGAGGTGAACTTTGCGGTCTTTGCTGCCTTTGTGGCCATGCATCCCGGAGCCCAGTTCTTCTTCGGTTTGGCCGCCCGTTGGGTCTTTCTAGGTTTACTCGCCATCTCCTCGCTCCAACGTCTGGCGGATCATCAGCCGCCGCAGGTGCTTGTGCTGATTTCTTCCTGTATTCTGGCAGTCATGCTGATGCGCCGCGCGGGATTTGAGGAACCGTTGTTTGGTTATGGATTTCAATGGTCGCTTCCCGGACTCAAGTCTCCTAAGTCCAAGTTCTCGGCCATGCCGGGCGGTCTCCGCGGTTCAGTTGCCGGGAATCGCAGCTCTACGGGACAGCCATCCCCCTCCGAAGGAGCGACGCGTGTCGATCCCGAATTGGAGATGGACGGTCTCTTGGAGAAGATTAGCCGGAAGGGAATGAATAGCCTGACTGCAACCGAGCGTGCCTCGCTCGAACAGGCAAGGCAGGCGATCCTGCAGCGAGGCGGCAGGAACTCTAAGTAACGCTCCTCCATTCTTTCGATGAGCCAGGCACTCGATCAGCTCAAGGAAATCATCACGCACTTGCGGGCTCCCGGCGGATGTGCGTGGGATCGTGAGCAGACGCCTTCCTCTCTTCGCTCCTCGTTGATCGAAGAGGCCTACGAGGTCGTCGATGCCATCGAGCGTGAGCATCCTGCCGATCTGGAAGAGGAACTCGGCGACCTGCTGATCAACATCCTCATGCAGGCCGAGATCGCCGCAGAGCAGGGGGAATTCACCGCTGACTCCATCGCCTCCACAGCTGCCGAGAAGCTTATCCGACGTCATCCCCATGTTTTCGGCGATGCCTCCGCAGAGACAAGCCATGCCGTGCTGGGTCAATGGGAGGAGATCAAGCGCGCAGAACGGATCGCAAAGGGACTCGATGCGGCAGCCGACACCTCAGTGCTCGACGGCGTGGCGCGTGCTTTCCCTGCCCTGGTCCGGGCCCAGAAAGTTCAGAAGAAAGCAGCCAGGGTTGGCTTCGATTGGGAGCGACCCGAGGACGTCGTGGAGAAGATTCGCGAGGAAATCCTGGAGGTGGAGGCCGAGATGCCTCTGCGTCAGGAACCTGCTGTGGCCAGGCGTCTTTCCGAAGAGGTGGGCGATCTTCTCTTTGCCGTGGTGAATCTTGCACGTGCTCTCTCGATCGATGCCGAATCCGCGCTTCAGGCTGCAACCGGGAAGTTCGAGAAGCGATTCCGCCGCATGGAGCGAGCCGTGCCGGCTGACAGGGAATTCAAGGAACTCTCCTTCGATGAAATGAACGCGCTCTGGGAAGTCGCCAAAAAATCCGAGCGATCCGCATGAGCGATATAGTGCAGATCCCTCCGATTTCCCTTGCTGTGACATCATGCAATGAGGAGTCGCGCCTGCGCAAATGCCTCGCGAGCGCCAGGGGGCTTGTGCGTGAGATCGTTGTTGTGGATAGCGGGTCCACTGATGGGACGGTGGCCATCGCCGAGGCGGAGAAGGCCCATGTCATCCATCAGGAGTGGCTCGGCCATAGCGCCCAGAAGCAGGTGGCTCTGGATAACTGCACGCAGCCGTGGGTGTTGATTCTCGACTGCGATGAGGAACTCTCAGAGGAGTTAAGGCGGTCGATCAGTGCGTTCTTCGCCAGCGGTGATGTTGACTGGTTTCATGGCTGCCGATTCAATCGCAAGGTCTGCTTTCTCGGTCGCTGGATCAAACACGGAGACTGGTATCCCGACACCAAGCTTCGTCTTGTCCGTCGTGACAAAGCCAGCATGGGTGGAAACGCTGCGCATGACACCGTGCTGGTGGAGGGAGCGGTGAAACACCTGAAGGGGGATCTGCTCCATGATTCCTACCCGACCATCCAGAGCTATCTCGACAAGATAGGCCCCTTTGCGGACCAGTTTGCTCATCGTCAGGCCGGGGAGGGAAAGCATTGGTCGCTTGCGGCCAATCTCCTGCGCCCACTCTGGCGTTTTTTCAGGGCCTATTTCCTGAGACTTGGCTTTCTCGATGGATTCCCTGGCTTCTGGATCGCTTACGCTACCGCTTTCGCTGTCTTTGTCCGCTACAGCCGCGGATATGAGGAAGAAGCGAGAAAAAGGCTAAAGGCAATGCCTTTAGCCTTTTTCTTTCTCTTATGTCCCTCAGCCGGCGAATGCGTTTTTACCATACTGGAACAAGACAAGCCGTCCTGCTACGGTCCAACTTATGAACGCCATCCAACACATCGCCATCAATTGCCGGGATCTAAAGCAACAGGAACAATTCTACACAAGGCATTTTGGATTTCGTCGAGCGCGTGTCTTTAACAGTGGAACACCCGGCGAATTCATTTTGCTGCGACTGGGATCGGCCTGCATCGAACTTTTTTCAGCATCCGATGACGCCAAAAAAATCATGGCCCAATCCCAATCCGTCGGATTCACCCACCTTGCTTTTGAGGTGGACGATCTTGATGCCGCGATCGCCAAACTTCAGGAGGATGGCATTCAGCCCGAGAAGATCATCGATCTTTCTTCAAGTATTCCCGGTGGCCGCGTCTGTTTTTTCCACGATCCGGACGGCAATCGCCTGGAGCTCATGCAGGGGTACAAGGACGAGTTCTGAAACGGGCTTTTGAGGGCGATGGTCGCCGACAAAACCTATCGGGGAAATCTAGAAAAACGCTGGATAAATCCGATGCTGGCGGCTTTCCGCAACGGGCCCCAATGCGCTTCAGAGCACGGTTGATCTGAATAGTGACATTTTGGTGGGCTTTGTGATGGACTGGTGCGATGCAAAGCTATTCCCAAGATCTGAGAGATCGAGTGATTCGGGCATTGGAACGTGGTGATGGACCAGTTGATATAGCCAAGCGA
>CAIOJL010000049.1 GCA_903858595.1 uncultured Spartobacteria bacterium
GCATCTGCGTGAACCCTCTTCTCTTCCCCATGCAGGAGATGCTTGGTCTGGCTGACGTCACTGACATTGGCGGAGGTCGCCACAAGGCTATGCACTAGTCCTGACTCTGCATCCGCTCCAATATGGGCCTTCATGCCGAAGCACCACTGATTGCCTTTGCGGGTCTGATGCATCTGCGGATCCCTCTTGCCCTCCGCGTTCTTGGTTGAGGAGGGGGCATTGATGATGGTCGCATCCACGATGGTCCCTTCTTTCATAAGGAGCTTCTTGGCCTTCAGATGCTTCCCAATCTCTTCAAAGATCGCCTGCATCAGGTCGTTCTTTTCCAGTAGATGCCGGAACTTTAGCAAAGTCGTCGCATCAGGCACGCTTTCTCCTCCAAGATCCACCCCAATGAAGTTCCTCATCGCCTGGCTGTCATAGATGGCATCCTCAAGGGCTTCATCAGCCAGTCCGTACCACTGCGCAAGGAAGTAGATCCTCAGCATCCTCTCGATCCCGATCGGAGGCCTCCCTCGCTCACCCTTCGGATAACATGGCTCGATCAACGCGATCAGCCTTCCCCAAGGCACCACCTTTTCCATCTCCCCAAGGAAGCGTTCTCTCCGGGTCGACTTCTTCTTCCCGGCATATTCGCTCGCAGAAAAACTCAGCTGGTTGTTCATTCCCTCATTCTATCCCAACCCTTCTATCCTGCATAGCATCACTTCGCAGTGCGCTCTCGATTAAATCAGCGTTTCCCTAGGGGCTTCTTTGAGTATAATCAGCTGCTTAATCCCTAAAGTTCTTAAAACTTAGTGAAACGCCGAAGTCCTTGGTCCGAAGGAAGGTGATGACTTCCTGAAGTTCGTCCCTCTTAGTGCCGGTGACACGCACCTGACGATCCCGGAGGGAGGCCTGAACCTTGAATTTCTCGGCCTTGATGGCTGCCGTGATTTCCTTGGCCTTGTTCCCTTCCAGTCCCTGCATGATGACGAATTCCTGACGAGCATTCCCGATCGAGGAGACATCGGGGTCCTTCTGGTCGACATTTCGGAGATCAACACCCCGTTTTGCAAGCTTTCCCACCATAATTTCACGGACTCCCTTGAGCTTGTTGCCATCCTCGGCGGAGAGAGTGATGAGCTCGGGCTTGGTGAGTTCGATTTTGACATTACTTCC
The DNA here is from genome assembly GCA_903858595.1 of uncultured Spartobacteria bacterium. Classification (GTDB taxonomy): domain Bacteria; phylum Verrucomicrobiota; class Verrucomicrobiia; order Chthoniobacterales; family UBA6821; genus UBA6821. The sequence continues at coordinate 1,162 of CAIOJL010000049.1, forward strand.
CTTGAAGTCGAACCGGGTAGCCAGCTCTTTCACAGCCTGATTCACGGCATTCTCGATCTCCATCCGCTCGATTTCTGAAACAATGTCAAAAGAAGGCATAGGTATATGCTGAAGTAAAAAGGCTGAAGGCTGAAGAAAAAAAAGGCACGGGTCAGGACATAGGTAACAACGATAGGATTCTTTTAGGCTTTTCTCGGTCCCTGCCCTCGACCCTTGACCTTCGACTCTGGACACTGACTCCCCACTTGCGAGTTGCAATCCATCTCTTCTGCATGAATCTTATCCAGCTCGCCTAATCCAAAAAAGAGGCGGTTTAGAGACTTTAGCGCGACAATGACTACTACTGATACTTCCGAGAAGCCCCGCACGGAGAATACGCGCGTGTGCGGCGTGACGCGTCTTGTTTCTCCCCGCGAGATCAAGAAGAGGCTCCCTACCAGCGCTGAAATCTTGGCTAGGGTGACTAAATACCGCGAGACCTGCCGTCGCATCCTGCGTGGCGAGGATCCCCGCCTTCTGGTCATCGTCGGCCCCTGTTCGATCCATGATCCCGTCTCTGCACTCGACTACGCGCGCCGCCTTGCGGACCTAGCCAAGGAAGTGCATGACAAGCTCTTCCTCGTGATGCGCGTCTACTTCGAGAAGCCCCGTACGACTGTCGGATGGAAGGGGCTTATCAATGACCCTTATCTGAACGATTCCGGTGATATGCAACATGGCATCAAGGTGGCCCGGCAGCTTCTGCTTGATGTCGCCGCTCTTGGTCTGCCGGCGGCCACCGAGGTGCTCGACCCGATCATGCCCCAATACATCGCGGATCTGATCAGTTGGTCGGCTATCGGTGCGCGAACTACGGAGTCCCAGACGCACCGCGAGATGGCCAGTGGCCTCTCGATGCCGGTTGGCTTCAAGAATGGTACGGACGGCAGCATCCAGACGGCCATTGACGCCATGCGCTCCTCGCGTAGCGCTCACAGTTTTCTTGGAATCGACCAAGAGGGCATGACCAGCATCATCAAGACGGCGGGCAATCCCGACGGGCATCTTGTTCTTCGGGGTGGACGCGATGGAGTGAATTACCATCCCCATCAGACCGCTGATGCTGCCGCCAAGCTCAAGGCCGCGGGTGTGCCGATGGCCATTATGGTCGATTGCAGCCATGCCAACAGTGGCAAGGATCCGGCCCGTCAGCCCGAGGTCTGGAACAGCATCCTGGAGCAGCGTGCCGCAGGTCGCGCTGATATTGTCGGGGCGATGCTGGAGAGTCACATCAAGCATGGAGCCCAGTCGCTGGAGGGTGATCCTTCCACGCTCCGATACGGGGTCTCGATCACGGATGCCTGCCTTGACTGGGAGTCGACTGCGAAACTTCTCCGTAGAGCTAAATCGATATAGCCTCTTTTTTCCCGTGACACCGACCATCCGGGAGATCTCGTTTGCGGCGCTTGATTTCGAGTCTGCCGGTGAGCGCCCGAACGAAGCCGGTGTGCCGGTCCAGATAGGGATTGTCTGGATGCATGATCTTGCCGTCTCACCCGATTCCTTCTACTGGAGTTATCTCAAGGCCTCACGCCCCGTGACTTGGAGGGCACGCCAGATTCACGGCATCAGCGATGAGGCTATCCGGAAAGCCCCCGAACTCCTTTCCCTCTGGCCCGAGCTGAAGCGGCGTCTTGGAGGGCGCTGGATGGTCGCCCACGGGGTCGGAACGGAAAAGCGCTACCTGCGGGCCTTTCCCATGCATGGATTCGGTCCCTGGATCGATACATTGACGCTAAGCCGGAAGATTCTGCCGGGATGCTCCTCCTATGCACTCTCCGACTTGGTAGGGGAACTCTCACTTGAGGCGGATGCGCTCTCTCTGCTTCCTGATTTCCGATGGCACGAGGCGCTCTCGGATGCACTGGCATCTTTGCTGCTGCTCAAGAAACTCATCGAACTGGGAGGCATTGCCGATCATCCTGCGGAGGTGCTAATGAAAAGATGAAGTCAGAGTTATGAAAACCTTGCAGGAGGGGATGCAGAGAGGTGTCCCTCAGAATGAGGCGCCATTTAATCATTCTGCCTTCAGCCTTAACCGCTAAAAGCATCTCCAGCCAACGGCTGGAGATGGTGCTCGGGGAGGGACTCGAACCCTCATGCCTTTCGGCATGCGCCCCTTAAACGCACGTGTCTGCCATTTCACCACCCGAGCATTAGATGGGTTGGTCATCATACGGGGAGATGACATTCGGGCAAGAGGGAAAAAAACAAAAATGTTGTTGTCTCCCGAACTCTCCCGTGGCATGCTCACACTTCTTTTTCAAAGATCTTCCCATGTCCTACGCAATCATCCAAACCGGCGGCAAGCAGTACCGAGTCTCCGAGGGAGACGTCCTGAGTGTCGAGAAGCTCGCTGTCGAAACCGGCAAAGAGACCACTTTCAGCGATGTCCTCCTCGTTGTGAACGGCGACAAGGTTACCCTTGGCACACCGCACGTATCGGGAGCCACGGTTCAGGCTGAGGTTGTGGATCAGTACAAGGCTGAGAAGGTGATCGCCTTCAAGTTCAAGCGCCGTAAAGGTTATCACCGCACCGTCGGTCATCGTCGTCAGCTCACCGAGCTGAAGATCACCAAGATCTCCGCCTAATCACTCGTCACTTTTTCAACCAAATCTTTAATCCAACCCACCTACTGCCATGGCACATAAAAAAGGACAGGGAAGCGTCAAGAATGGACGCGATAGCGAAAGCAAACGCCTAGGCGTGAAGAAATTCGGTGATCAGACCGTGATCGCCGGAAATATCATCATCCGCCAGCGTGGAACTAAATTCCTTCCCGGCCGTAATGTCGGCCTCGGACGTGACTATACGATCTGGTCCCTTATCGAGGGCAAGGTCCGCTTTGATCAGGCCGGTCGCCGTGTGAATGTCGATCCCGTTGTCGTCGAGACCCCGGCCAACTAAGGCTCTTTTTTCTTCCATTCTTCCACATTCTTCCAATAAGGAAGGAATGAATACCCCCGGTGCTCACATGCCGGGGGTTTCTGTTTCACCCTCTTCATCGAAATCACCCATGCCCCGTTTCGGGGTTTTGGGGTCGGGAAAAGGATCCAACTTCAGGGCTCTGACAGAGGCGTTTCAGGTTGGAACTTTGTGTGCTCAACCAGTGATTGTTCTGTCTGACGTGGAGCATGCCGGGATTCTGGATCTTGGCCGGGAATTGGAACTTCCCAGTCGCTTTGTTTCACCGGGTCCCTTCCGGACCAAGATGTCCCCCGCAGCCGAAGCAGAAATAGTCCGTTTACTTCGGGAGGCCAAGGTCGATTTCGTCGTGCTGGCGGGATTCATGAGGGTCATCAAGGAACTACTGCTGCAGGCTTTCCCTCGCCGCATCCTGAATATTCATCCGTCGCTCCTGCCCGCCTTCCGCGGCTTGGAGGCCTGGCGTCGGGCCGTCGAGGCAGGCGTGCCCGAGGCCGGTTGCACCGTACATCTGGTCGATTTCGGGGTCGATACGGGTAGGATTCTGGGCCAGAGCCGCGTTCCCCTGCTATACGGGGATACAGCCGAGTCGCTCTATGCCCGGATCCAGATCGCCGAGCATGAGCTCTATCCAAGGATAGTCCGGGAATTTGCGGAGAAGCTGGGAACCCC
>CAIOJL010000050.1 GCA_903858595.1 uncultured Spartobacteria bacterium
CCTTGGGTGGTTCGGCAATTTCCGTCACGGGACCCAACACGAATGGATTGAGTGGCGCAACCTTTCCAGGAACCGTTTTGGTAGGAGCGGTTAAATAACTAACGGCTCGAATTTTCCAACCTTAAAGAAAAGGGGCTCCATTGGAGCCCCTTTTTTTGTCACTCGACACATCCATTGCCTTGAGGTGACATAGATTATTGCTATGACCTCGAAATCCGCACCCAAAAAATCCAAACCATCCAAGACCTCCTCCAGCAATGAGCGTGGTGTCGTCATGAATGGGGCTGAGATTCTGGTTGCCTCGCTGGAGCGGGAGGGTGTTGATTTTGTCTTTGCTTATCCCGGCGGCTGTTCGATGCCGATCCATCAGGCTCTGACCAAGTCAAAGAAGATCCGTACCATCCTGCCCCGCCATGAGCAGGGCGGTGGATTCGCTGCGGAGGGATATGCCCGCGTGACCGGCAAGGCCGGGGTTTGTATGGCGACTTCTGGTCCTGGCGCCACCAATCTCGTGACCTGTATCGCTGATGCCTACATGGATTCCGTGCCGCTCGTGGCGATCACCGGACAGGTGCCTCAGGAGATGATCGGGCGCGGTGCTTTCCAAGAGACCGATTTCTTCGGGATGACCCTTCCTGTGGTGAAGCACAGCTATCTGGTTTGGGATATCAATGATATTCCCCGGATCATCAAGGAGGCGTTCCATATCGCCCAGAGCGGACGTCCCGGCCCTGTGCTGGTCGATATTCCCAAGAACATCCAGAACCAGACTGCCCATCCAATCTTCCCGAAGACTATCAGCCTGCGCGGCTACAATCCCGTGCGACGCGCGGATGATCTGGCCCTTCAAGAGATGCTGGGCCTGATTGCCTCGGCCAAGAGGCCGATGATCTATTGCGGTGGCGGTGTGATCACGGCAGATGCCTCCAAGGAGCTTACTGAGTTTGCAGAACGCTCCCAGATTCCCATAGCCACGACCCTGATGGGAATCGGTTGCTTTCCCGAGACCCATCCGCTCTCACTCAAGTGGCTTGGCATGCATGGCACGGTCTATGCCAACAATGCAGTCAACGAAGCCGATCTCCTGCTGGCCATCGGCGTTCGCTTCGATGACCGTGTGACCGGCAAGGTGGAGAAATTCTGCGAGCACGGCACGATCGTCCACATCGACATTGATAACTCTGAGATTAACAAGAACCGCGCTGTGAAGCTCCCGATCCTGGGTGACGTGAAGGATGCCCTCGCGCGCCTTAACAAGGAACTCGACCGTGCAGGCAGCAAGCCGGTGAAGAAAGATCACACCCGCTTCCCCGCTTGGTACAAGCAGATCGCCAAGTGGAAGAAGGATCATCCTCTCCGCTACAAGGACACGCCTGATGCCATACAGCCACAGCATGTGATCGAACTCCTGATGGAACTGACCAAGGGGGATGCAATTATCACCACTGGAGTCGGCCAGCACCAGATGTGGGCCGCCCAGTACTATAACTTCACCGAACCCCGGACGCTTGTGACCTCTGCCGGACTTGGCTCCATGGGTTTCGGCTACCCTGCCGCGCTGGGGGCCAAACTGGGCCGCCCTGACAAGCAAGTGATCGATATCGATGGCGATGGATCTTTCCTGATGAATGTTCAGGAATTGGCCACGGCACATATCGACGGAATCGCCTCCAAGGTGATCATTCTGAATAACCAGCATCTTGGCATGGTGGTGCAGTGGGAAGATCGTTTCTACGACAGCAACCGTGGCCACACTTTCCTGGGTGATCCGAAGGATCTGAAGCGGATCTATCCCGACTACCTCGGAATCTGCAAAGGCTTTGGCGTGCCGGCCGAGCGTGTCCTGCATAAGAAAGACCTTCG
>CAIOJL010000051.1 GCA_903858595.1 uncultured Spartobacteria bacterium
CACCACGTCACCGATGCCTCGAAGGTTGCGCTCTGGCACCTCGTACAGATCCTGAAAGAGGGCGGATTCACATTGCTCGATAGCCAATGGACCACTCCTCACTTGGAACAATTCGGCGCGAAGGAAATCTCACGGGCTGACTATCTGGAAAAACTGGCCACCGCACTTACTCTAAAAACCACTTTCTCAAAGCCGCGCACTTTTTTTTGAACGCGCGGCAGCTTGGCAACGTCAAACAGCTATGACAGACACCCTCCTCAATATGACCCTCTCCCTTTTGGGTGGAGGCCTCACCTATCTGGCCCTCAACCATCTTGTGTCCAAGCACGATCACTTCCCCGCCAAGGCTCGGAAACAATAGCCCCCTAGCCCCAGAAAGAGGGGGCGATAACGCGGGTCAGCACGTTCGCTATCCCGCAGAGCAGGATGAGTGGAACGACGCCCACTTTCTTGGCCTGAAGCAAAAGGAAGGAGATCAGGGCCAGCACGAGGGGAAGCGCCGCGAAATGACCCGCAGGCAGAAAGAGGGCCTCTGAAAACCAGAGGGCAAGGCAGGTAATAACAGCCGTCACCACGGCTCCGATCGCGGCAAGCGCACCCCCCATGCGGGGATTCCGCGCAATCCCTTCCAGATGAGGGGCCAATGAAAAAATCCAAAGGAAGCTAGGTAAAAAAAGAGACCAGACGGCTGCCAGACTTCCCAATGTCGCGGAAAGTAGAGGTGATAGAATGCCAGGGGCCTTGTAGCAGCCCAGGAAAGCCACGAACTGCAGGGCGATCAGCAAAGGGCCTGGAGTTGTCTCGGCAAGACCAAGCCCGTCCAGCATCTCCCCGGAGGAAAGCCATCCCCAGTCACCCGAGGCGTGTAGCGAGACATAAGAGAGGGCCGCGTAGGCTCCGCCGAAACTCAGCACCGCGACCTTGCCGAAGAAAAGCCCGACGCGAAACGGCATCGCCTTGGAACCCAGCCAGATCAACAGCACTAGCATCGGCACCAGCCAGATCGCCAGGATACTCAGGGCCATGCTTAGAGACGATAAGCAGGAGCTGATCCAACTCCTCGACCTCGATGCGGATTTCTCGGGGGATTCTTCCAGCGTCGAAGGTTTTTTCAGCAACAGTCCTCCGATCAAACCGAATCCCAGCACCACAACGGGATAAGGAATATGTGCCTGAAAGAGGCCGAATGAAATCATGGCTATCAGGGCAAGAGGCCAATTGGTCACGGTCCGACGTCCAATCCTGAGCAATGCTGAGGCGACGATCGCCACTACAGCAGGCTTCAAGCCATCAAAAAAGAAATGGAGTAATGGCCAGTCGCGGCCTGTCACATAGAGCAGGCTTAGCGCCCAGAGCAGCAGAACTGCAGGCAGCAGAAAGAGTACGCCGGCAGCGATCCCTCCACGGATCCCGTGAAGGCGCCATCCGAGATAGGTGGCAAGTTGTTGGGCCTCCGGGCCGGGCAGAAGCATGCAAAATTGAAGAGCCCCTAGGAACTCGGCCTCGTTGATCCATCCCCTTTTCTCGACCACCTCGGCCTGGAGGATTGCGATCTGGCCCGAGGGTCCCCCGAAACCTATACAGCCGATCTTTAACCAGAGACGCACGGCCTCTCCGAAGGTCGGCTTGACGGGATAGGTGACTCCCATGATGGCTTGCGTTTGACCCGTCTTACTCTTGATTGAATAGTGGCAGCTCCGCCGTCGGATCGGGGGCTCCCGGCATCTTGCGACGAGTTCTAGCCAGTGCCGGACGTCCCTCAGCGTTCAGTTCCGCCTTCTCCAGGTTTGTGAGGATCTCCCGGGCCCGTTCGATCACCGTGGCGGGAAGACCCGCCAAGCGAGCCACCTGGATGCCATAGCTTCGGTCGGCTGCTCCCAGAATGATTTTTCTCAAGAAAACGATCCGGTCATTCTGCTCCCGGACAGCGACATTGAAATTCCGGACGCCCGAGCGTGTGCGGGCCAGGTCGGGAAGTTCATGGTAGTGGGTTGCGAAGAAGGTGCGGCATCTAGTGATGTCATGCAGATACTCAGCGACGCTCCAGGCAATCGAGAGACCGTCGAAGGTGGCCGTGCCGCGCCCAATCTCGTCCAGCAGGACAAGACTGCGGGATGTGGCGTTGTGGAGGATATTCGCCGTCTCGTTCATCTCGACCATGAAGGTCGAATGTCCCTTGGAGAGATCATCACTCGCGCCGACACGGGTGAAGATACGGTCAGTCACGCCTATGCGGGCCGAAGCTGCCGGAATCCAACTTCCCAGCTGGGCCATGACAGTGAGGAGACCGACCTGCCGGAGATAGGTCGATTTACCGGCCATATTCGGTCCGGTGATGATACCCATGCGGTGTTTGGCGGCATCGAGATCGGTATCGTTCGGGACGAAGGCCTCGCCGCCGGCGCGCTGGTCCAGCACGGGATGACGCCCCTCGCGAATCTCCAGCACGGTCGAATCATCGACAACGGGGCGGGTATATCCGAAAAGCCGGGCCGTCTCTGCAAGCGAACAAAGGGAGTCCAGCGCACCCGCTGAAGCAGCGGTCTCCTGCAAGGGGCACACTTGATCTAGAACAGCAGAGCGGAGGCGTTGGAAGATTTCGATCTCGAGGGCCTTCGACCGTTCTTCAGCACCAAGAATCTTACCCTCCATTTCCTTGAGCGCGGGGGTGATGAACCGCTCCCCGCCGGCGGTGGTCTGCTTGCGGGTGTAGTCATCCGGGACACTGCCTAGATTTGCCGTGGTGATCTCGATGAAATAGCCAAAAACGGCGTTGAACCGTACTTTCAACGATTTGATCCCGGTGCGCTGAATCTCCGTTTCCTGCAACGCGGCGATCCAGTCCTTACCCTCGGTGGAAGCATTCCGAAGTTCATCCAGTCCTGCGTCGAATCCGGAACG
>CAIOJL010000052.1 GCA_903858595.1 uncultured Spartobacteria bacterium
GCTCTTCCGATCTAGCCCGCAAACATGGTCCAATACTGATCTGGGAGATATCCGCCTTTGCCGGAGATCGCCTGGACCGTTCCCGTCTTTCCAGCGACTGTCACCCCTGCAACGCGGGCCAAGGGGGCAGTACCGTCTGGGGAGACGGTTTTTTGTAGAGCATTTTTCAATCTGTTGGCTGTGCTCTCGGAGCAGACTCTGCGCACTACCTTGGGCTTCTCAGCGCCAATCAGCGGACGCATGAGATGTCCTCCATTGGCAAGGGCACAATAGGCCATGGTGAGCTGGATGGGTGTGACAGCAACACTCTGACCAAAACCCATGCGCGCCTTGGTCAGCGCAATCCACTTGGAGGGAGGGTTCACGAGGCCTCTGCTCTCGAATGAAAGCGAGATCCCTGTATTCTCCCCGAATCCAAATTTGCGAACGAACTGGTAGTAATCTTTGTCCTTCAGCATCAGGGCCATCTTGGACGCTCCGATGTTGCTGCTCTTGGCTAGGATCTCTTCAAGGGTGGCATCCACCACTGGGGAGTAATCCTTGATAATCTTTCCTCCGTAATAGAATCGTCCGTTCTCGCAGTAGATCTTGGTCTTTGGGGTGATGACGCGCTTCTCAAGAGCGGCGACAGCCACGACCGGCGTGAAGGTGCTTCCGGGCTCAAAGATTTTTGAGGAGGTCCAGAGATTGGGATCTGGTTTTCCTGTCCGTGGATTCTTTATCGCCGTGGGGGGCCAATAAGGCCAATCACTTATCGCAAGGATCTTCCCAGTCTTCGGCTCTGCAACGACTATTGAGATTCCTTTGGGGTTGAGGGTTTTTCTGGCATTGGCCAACGCCTTATCCGTGATTCTCTGGATAGGCTGATTGCCGGGGTATGTCCTAGTCACTGTTTGAAGTGAGGGAGATACGCAGCCAACCAGTGCGATCATTGAGGCAAGAGTGAGTAAGCGAAAGGGCGTGGTTCTGGGTTTCATGATCATATTCTACTACCTGAACGAGACACTGAGTGTCCTAGGCCCCGCAATTACAAACTCAACCCCAGCAACTGCTCTCAGGCCATGGGGTGACCTTGGGGACGATGCGGGCAAGCTTGCGGTAATCCTCTCTGAGGTAGGAGGGCATGAGTTCCAGATTCTGTTTCAACTCCTGTTGGGAGTTCTGCTGCGAGAAGGCGATTGCCCCCATGATCCAATCGATCTCCATGGAACAAATGATGCCTCCGGCAAAGTCAGGGTCGCAGTGCCACTCCCCATCCTTCACCATGAGGATCTCGAGCATGAAGGCGTGAACAAGGCGATAGCCGGCTGACTTGATGGTATCTCCCTTCACCCGAGGGGTCCATGCGATGACATCGTGGCTAGGGCCCATGCTCTCGGTGTTCTCGTCGTCGGAAACCGTCCGAGTCCAGAGGATGTAGTAGCCGGGCACTCTGGTATCTATATAGAAGTTGGCTGTCGCCGGGATCGGAAAGCACGATCCGAGAAGATTCGGATGGTAGATAAAGCCCCAATAGTGGACCCGGTTAGACTGCCAATAAGGGATCTCCTCGTGGAAGGTATTCTTCGAGACATGGTAGACTGGCTGGCCGTCGATAATCCGGTAAGGCTCCTGCTCATCCGAGCGAGTCGGGGTTAGCGTGGGTTCCCCATTTGGGCCTGATCCCATGATAAAGACCTGACCCATGATATTCTGATTGATTGCCATCTTCATCATGGCGTTCTTGCCTTTCGGGGACTTCTTCATGATTTGGCGCTTAGCTTCTGCTTTTCTGCCGCCAACTCTCTCTTCAACTTCTTTAATCCAGTCGCGGTGAAAACCCGCAACTCATTGCTGTTGTTCATAAGCGCGTAGTAACGATAATCGAATGTGTTGAAGTAGGACTTTTTAGGGCTGGAGTGCTCATCGACAAACCAAGCTCGTCCCTGTGAATTGAGAGCCAAAGTTGCGGAGACCCAGTGGTCGGTGAACTTCCGCTTCTTCTCGGAGATGTACTTGATCCTGCTGCAGACTCCGTGGTCGAAGTTGGCAAGGACTTGGACATTGCCGTTCTTGTAGATTCTCGCCCCCTTGTCTTTTTCAATTTCTGGCTTTCCTAAAAACTTATTCATTTCCTCCTCAGTCTGGCCGAGCCATGCACCAGCGCAGGGATGGAGTACAGATAGTATTGAGGGATAGGGAGGTGTTTTTTTACCAGCCGATTGCCTGAGCTCTCTATAACGAGCATCCGTATCGACAAACAAACCTCTCCCGTCACTGCAGGCATGATATTTGCCCTTTAAAGTCTGATACCACACTTTAGGAGGCTTGGACTTAGCATTTACGATCCAGGCCAGCCCCTTCGAGTTATCATACAGAGCACCGGAAACCCAGCATTCGGAAAGCTTCTTGTGATGACCGGAAAAATAACAAACCGAGTCACAGATCCCAGCATTGTAGTGAACGATGACCTCTTCACATCCATCGAAGTAGCTTTTGGCTCCATCTTTCATTGAGGCCGTAGGCTGTCCGTAGTTTTTGGATATTTTTACCTCAGTATCCCCAAGGTCTGCACCTGCATGATCGGGTCTGAAAATGCATTCCGGCAGCTCATCCACGAGAAAGGTTTTGCCTGGCTGATGGAGTGCCTTCTGGAAGAAAGCGTCCGTATCAACCATCAACTGGTTCCCTTTGCTGACAAAGGCATGATATTTTCCATCCTGTGAGCGATAAGCTCTGCGGCCCGAGGTTGAGCTCTCTTCCAGAACCCAGGGTGTACCTTTCGAGTTCAGACCGAGGACTGAAGAAAGCCAGGGCTCGGTGATCTTCTTTTTGAACGTGTAGTAGAAGAGCGAGTCGGCTTTTCCTGCCTGGAAATGCGCCTGCACTTCATTGCCCTGACTGTCATGAAAGAGATCATACCCGTTCATGTAGTGGGCAGTAGGGGGGCCAAGCTCCTTGGTGATCTGAGAGTGGGACTGGCCGAGGGCTGCAGCCTTATGCTGGGTGCACCTATCTGCCAAGGAAGCACATCCGGTCAATGGCAATGCAAGGGTGAGGAGCAAGAAGAAGCGGGTATTCATGAATTGGTAATTTGGAGGAAGGCCTTCTGGGATGAGTTTACCCCTAGGGCTACGCACCTGATTCCCTTTGTTTTGAGATCAGGTGGTAGCTTCCAGCTAGTAGGTCCGTTTAGTTCAGAGCAACGAGATGTTTCCTCATGCCGAGAGGAATCTGGTCTAAGGTGCAGACCCTGAGTCCATGTGAATGACCCACAGAGGCAGTCTGGTTGAAGGTGGCGATCACTGAATCGTCGAGTCTCCACATAGCACCTGTGGCGGGATCGACAATCAGCATGCCGATAATGATGCCGCCGAAGAGCAGATTGCCGAAATACCACCCGTTGATGGATGCATTGATGGGGACGGTCTGGGTTACTCCCTTGCGTGTGAACTCAACTACATACTTGGCGGGTTGGAAGTAGCCGTTGGAGGAGTTGAGGGTGACCGTGGCTGGAGTAGTTCCTGTCGACATTGCCATGCCGTTGGCTTTCTTGAGTGTGAAGCAGGCACCTGGAGGATTGCTGGAGATGGTGACCGGGTAGGAGGACTTGCTAACAATGCTGGCACAGGCGGTCATTCCGAGGCAGGAGCCGCCGATGACAACTTGGGCTAAGGATCCTCGCATGAAGGCGAGGAGTGATGGTGTACGGGTGTGTGTTTTCATGGGCGGGCATCCTCACACACCCAGTAGGTCACTGAGCGTCCTACCCCCATAAAAGGATTCAGGGTGATTCACCTGTATTGTGCCCCCTTACAAAACGGGTAATGGCAAAGCAGGTCTCAGTAATCCGCCTCCTCATATACTCTTCCTTGTCGAGAATGGAGGGATCCCATTCTGGATCACTCGGCCATACCATTTGCTCGTACAGCTCCCAGTCACTGAGACCCGACTGCTGATCGTAGTTGTAAAAGACACTCGCTGCGCTCGCCCAATAATATTCCCACCATCCCTCTAGCCGAGGACTGATA
>CAIOJL010000053.1 GCA_903858595.1 uncultured Spartobacteria bacterium
ACGCGAATTTCATCGGCGAAGGGATCAGCCCAGAGTTCCTCCATGCCGTTCGCCGTGTCGGCAGCAAGGAGGCCTGTTTTGCTCTATGCAAAGAGCATCGGGAGCATGGTAATGCGATGCTGCTGGACCCAGAATTAATATAAAACTCAGGAAATCAGGAAAAAGATCCGAGCTAGTGATATAGTAAACTTCCTCGTTGGTTTTTCATCATGTAGCTTTTTGACTTTTAGCCATTTCTTGAGTTCCTGAGTTCCATATTCCTCTTTTTTCCTAAAACTTTCCCCAATGTTCGAAATCAATCCCCGTGACAAGATCGTCGCTCGCGCCCTTCTAGTCGGCGCCCACACGGTTGGGGAATCGCGTGGGGATGCAGAGGATCTCCTGAACGAATTGGGCGAACTGGTGCGCACTCTGGGCGTGCCCATCGCGGAGAAACAACTGGTGCAGATCCGCGAACCGCAGGCCCGTCTTTTCATTGGCTCGGGCAAGGCGGAGGAACTTTGCGAGCGGGCACGCGAGCTCGGGTGCGACGTGATCATCTTCGATAATGAACTGACCCCCGCGCAGCAGCGCAACTGGGAAACCATTTCCAAGATCACCGTGATCGACCGCCAGGAGATCATTCTCGATATCTTCGGGACGCGCGCCCAAACCCGCGAGGCCAAGATCCAGGTCGACCTCGCGCGCATGTCCTATTCACTGCCGCGGCTCACACGGGCCTGGAGCCATCTTGGCAAGCAGGGTGGTGGTATCGGATCCAAGGGCGAAGGCGAAAGCCAGCTCGAGCAGGATAAACGCAAGATCCGCGGCCAGATGGACCGCCTCAAGCGTGACCTCGTGGAGGTCCGACGCAACCGCGCCAATCAGCGCAAGGACCGCAAGCGGGCCCCTGTCCCGAATGTCGCCATCGTCGGCTACACGAACGCCGGCAAATCCTCCCTGCTCCGCCGACTCACCGGCGCCGAGGTCCTAGTCGAAGATGCGCTCTTCGCGACGCTCGACACAACCACCCGCAAGATTGATCTCCCGAACAAGCAGCCGCTCCTGCTCACCGATACGGTCGGATTCATCAGAAAGCTCCCCCACCAGTTGGTGGAGTCGTTCAACGCTACGTTGGAAGAGGCCGTGATGGCTGACTTCCTTGTCCACTTGCTCGATGCCTCCCATCCGCGCGTGCTGGAGTTCTACGGCACCACGATGAAGGTTCTAAATGATCTCGGCGCTGATCATAAGAAAACCCTCACCGTGTTTAATAAGATCGATCGGGTGGATGACCCGATGGTCCGAGCGATGCTTCGCAACGCCTACCCAGAGGCTATCTTTATTTCAGTCCACTCCGGCGAAGGGCTTGATCTACTGGTCGAACAACTCGGGAATCTTGTTGGCGAGGGGAACAAGGAGGTTGGGTTACTCATCCCGCACAGCCGTCCCGACATGCTGGCCAAACTCCACCGCGAGGGTGTCGTGCATGAGACCGCCTACGAAGAAGAGTGCAGCCGTATCCGCGCGACGGTGCCCGAAAGGCTTAAAAATGCACTTTCCGAATTCCTCATTTCCTGAGCGATCGAAAACTTCGGCACTATTGTCACTCTTTCGAGCTTCCCCACAGCCATACATCTCATGCTAGCTTCCTGACTCCATGAGCGACGACTCCAAAGCACCTGCAGATCTTTCCTCCTTGGGGATCGACCTCTCCGACATGTTCCGTCCCGCGTGGACAACTGAGACCTCTGATAGCTCGGCTCGGCTCGCGGCACAATTCGATGAGGGGGACCGCCCACAGCGCTTCGAAGGACGCGGTGGAGACCGAGGCAGAGACAGGGGGCCGGGACGCGACGCACGCAGTCCAAGACCCGATAGAGGACCGCGTCCTGACCGTCCTCGTCCGGAAGGCCGTCGTGAGGGGCCTGGAGGATCTGGAACTGGATCTGGACAAGGTGCCGGCCAAGGCCGTGGACCCGGGGGAGCTCGTCCAAACACAGGCCCCGGCGCCAGCGGGGGAAAAAGCGCACCACGTGGCGCTGGCGACAGAGATCGCGGTGATCGTAGAGGACCGCGCGATGAGCGTGACCGCCGTCCGGAGCCGGCTCCCAAGCCCATCCTTGAAGGATGGAAGCTCCAACTGGTTCCAGAATTCGCGGCTATCGAGGGCATCGCCAAGCAGATCCGTTCCCGAGTCAAGGCCTACCCCCTCTTCGAACTCGCCCGACTGATCGTCCAGCTCTCCGATCGCTACAGCGTGAGACTGCAGGCTGATAACGAGGAGACGCCTCAGCTCTTCCGTGCGAAGGCCGACGGTTCGGTCTGGCAAACCCGCAAGGAGGCAACCAGTCACCTCCTCTCCAGGCATCTTGGAAAGTTTTACCGCAAATCCTCCGTCACCTCAGAACCCCCGAAGGGAGCATTCTCTGTGGTTGCCCAATGCGGCATGAGCGGCGTCCTCCTCGGCCCGCCGAATCATCACGAGTACACCTCGCGCCTGATCTCACTTCATGCGGAGCGCTTCAGGAACATGCCTTTCGAAGCCTACAAATCTCGTATCAAAATGATGCGTGACGAGGCATTGATCGAGCAGTGGAAGACGGAACAGTCCACCAAGACCGTCTATATCCCCGTCACGGAAGAAGTCGATTCACCAGCGATCGAAGAGACCTTGGCAGCATCCCAACCAGTTACTGAAATCGTTCCTTTAGCTGAAGAGCAAGCGATCGTGGAAGGCACTACTGAGAGCGCCGCGGAGACGCCAGCTGAAGAAAAGACCGAGGAGGCCGCGCCGTCCGAAGAAGTGGTGACAGAGACCATTGCTGCGGCTGAAGAACCAGCTGCCGAAGAAATTAGTTCCGAGGAAGAAGAAACCGCACCTGCCCTTGATGGCAACCAGAGCAAGTCCGAAGAGGGCCTGACCCTGGAACAGATCACTGCCCATTTCAACGAGCACCATGCGGAGCGCGAAATTGAACCTCTCGGACGTGACATCACTCTGAGTGGAGCCGTCGCACTTCACGGATCAAGCCCTCTCCTTCGTGAGCTTCTCCTCCAGAATCTCCAAGAGATGGACCGCTTCCCGCTTGTCCTGGCCCAGGTGCTCGGAAAGGAGCTGACCAACCGCAGCCTTCAGCTCTTCAAGTCCCACAAGAAGATCATCAATGTCTCGATGGCCCGTCCACGCTATCTCGATAGGGAAACCACCCCGATCGGTGAGAGTTTCAGGACCATCCTCGATTACCTGGAGGCCCATCCAAATCAGCACCGTGACAAGCAGTGGGCTGCACTCCTAGCTCTCCGCACGGAGACCTCAGCATCGGCTCCCTCAGATCCTTCAGATCCCTCAGCCACGATTAATACGGATGCCGCCGCTACAACTACGCCCGTGGAAACAGTTGCAGAAACAGTTGTGATGATTGCTGAAGTAGAGGCATCGCCGGAAACAACCGAGGCTTCAATCCCCTTGGAAGTTGTGCCAACAGCTGAAATCAGGCAAGAAAGGGTTCCCTCTCCGGCTGTTGACGCAGAGACCTTGAAACGGCGTGAGCAGGCCCTAGGCGCCGATCTGCTCTGGCTCCTCCATCAGGGACATGTCATCGACTTTGCAATGGGGAATCTTCAGGCCGCCACGCGCCCTGTTCCCAAAGCTCTCCCGACCCCTCCCACCCCAAAAGCTCCAAAAACTTCTTCTGCCCCCAAAGCTTCTCCGGTCTCCACTCACAAGGAAGAGATCACCACGGAAGCCGCAGACCTTACTCTCCAGGGTGATGCTGGCGAAGTTCTCGAGGGAGGTGCAGCGTCGCATTCAGCAGAAGCCGAGCAGGATATTATTAACGAACCAGCGGAGCATCATGAGCCTCTGGAAATCCCGGTGGGCACGACCTTAGAAAGCTCCACTCCGGTCGATCCGGGACAGGCACTTCCTAACTGATCATTTCCTGATCATGGCATCGCTCTACGAGACGCCGAAACTCCTGGGAGAGTATCTTCTACTCCACTACGGCGGAGCGGAGGAGTTGTTCCATGAGGCGCTGCCCGTTGATCGGTCGATCACGAGGATACCGTTCCCCGTCCGATGTGTGCGGGAACTGCTTGATCCAGAGCTGCTCCCTTCCGGTGCAAGTGCCTTCGAGGCAGGATGCTCCGTCGGGGCTTCTGCTTTCGAGCTCGCACGCTCCTGCCGCCGCGTCGATGCCAGCGACTATTCCGATTCCTTCATCAATGCCGCAAAGAAACTCCAGGCAGAAGGACGGCATGACGGAGCGCGTCTTCTCGAGGGATCAATCACTACGCCGTTTCAGGCCATCGTCCCGCCGGAGATCGATCGGAACAGAGTTTCGTTTTCCGTGCAGGATGCCACTGCTCTTCCCCAGGCAATGGGTCCTTACGATGTAGTTCTGGCGGCTAATCTGATCTGCCGCCTTCCCGACCCCGAAGCCTTTCTTGAGCGATTGGCCGGTCTGGTGAAACCGGGCGGCCAACTCCTGCTCACCACTCCCTTCACCTGGCTCGAAGAATACACGCCAAGAGAACGTTGGATCGGTGGAATCGATCCAGATCACCGCAGTGAAGAAGAACTCACCAAGCGGCTCTCGGGTGAATCGGGAGGGTTCAGATTGCATCGGCGCGTTGATCTGCCATTCCTGATACGAGAGCATGAACGCAAATACCAACTCGGCATCGCCCTCGGGACCTCCTGGATCAGACTTTGATCGGGTGAGTGATCCCGTCCTTGACCCCGTGGATTGGGAGGCTCGTTATCAGGCGGGAGATACACCTTGGGACGAAGGATACGCAGCACCAGCTCTGACGGAATTCCTGACGAGACACCCAATCCATGGAGAGATTCTCGTCCCGGGATCAGGCCCAGGCCACGATGTCCGGGCATTGGCGATGCAGGGCGATACTACACGGGTCACCGGACTCGATCTCTCAGACACCGCGATCGCCATAGCACGATCACAGGCCCATGTCGGAGGTGAGCACTACGAGCAAGGGAATCTCTTTGAATTACCCAAGTCATGGAACGGTCGCTTTGATTGGGTCTTCGAGCATACCTGCTTCTGCGCCATCCCACCGACACTGCGAGAGGACTACGTGAAAGCGATCGGTGCGGTCTTGAAGCCCGGCGGTCATTTCTTTGCCATCTTCTATCTCAATCCCGCTGCACACTCAGGCCCCCCTCATGGCGTCACGCTCGAAGAAATTACCAAGCTCTTCAATTCCGATTTCGAACTTCTGGAGGAGTGGCTCCCAACAGAGGCCTTCGAAGGCCGAGAAGGTAGCGAGATCTGCCAACTGTGGCGAAAATGCTAATCCCCCTGAATCCTCCCCCATCATGAGTGACTGCTGCCATCACGATCATCATAAGAGGGCAAAAGCTACCGTATCACCCGCCGCCGAGGACTCGCTTTACACCTGCCCGATGCATCCAGAGGTTCTCGCCGACCGCCCCGGGGATTGTCCGAAGTGCGGCATGGCCCTCGAGCCGCTGATTCCATCAGTCGAGGGTGATGATGAAGCTGCACTGATAGGCAAACGCACGCTCTTAGCCGCGTTTCTCGGACTTCCACTTCTCGTGATCGCCATGGCTCCGATGGTGGGCCTGCACCTCCTGCCGGAGAGACTCTCCGGATGGGTGGAGATGGCCCTCTCTCTTCCTGTGCTTTTCTGGTGCGGTGCCCCGATCTGGATCAAGGGGTTTCGCTCTTTTGCTGGACCCCGGCTCAACATGTTCTCCCTCATCATCCTCGGAACAGGGGCAGCCTTCTTGCAAAGCGTGGCGACCCTCCTGCTAGGGAGAGGCACACATGGTCTCTACTTCGAGGCCGCCTCGACGATCATGGTCCTTGTCCTATTGGGCCAGTGGCTAGAAGCGAGGGGTCGCGAGCGCGCCGGATCATCTCTTCGCGAACTGCTCGACCTCACTCCACCAAAGGCCCTCCTCATAACGTCCGGAGGCGACCACGAGGTTTCTGTCTCGGCACTCCGCTTGGGCGACCTGATCCGTATCCTTCCGGGAGGAAAGATCCCTGCTGACGGCACGATCACCGAGGGATGGAGTTCGATTGACGAGTCGATGCTTACCGGTGAACCGCTTCCTGTCGAGAAACAGGCCGGATCACGAGTCTCAGCGGGTACGCTCAATCGCGTAGGGAGCTTCCTCCTCCGAGTTGACTCCGCTGGAGCAGGCACACTCCTTTTCGGGATTATCGCCACTGTGGCTCAGGCCCAGCGCAGCAGAGCCCCCGTCCAGCAACTCGCCGACAAGGTGGCCGCTATCTTTGTCCCGATTGTCCTCGGACTCTCGACCATCACGCTGATCATTTGGATCCTACTCGGCGGCGGCTGGGTCATGGGTCTGCAATCAGCCGTCGCCGTCCTCCTCATTGCCTGCCCCTGCGCGCTGGGATTAGCCACACCGATGGCACTCATGGTCGGCATTGGTCAGACAGCACGACACGGGATCCTCGTGCGCGATGCGGCATCACTCCAGAACCTCTCAGTCGCCACCCTGCTCGCTCTCGACAAGACAGGGACCCTCACCGAGGGAAGGCCGGAGCTCTCCGGCATCCATCCCCTCACACCTTTTACAGAGACCGATCTCCTCTCCTTTGCCGTATCTGCCGAACGAGGCAGCGAGCATCCCCTAGCCCTCGCAATCATAAGAGCAGCTGAGGATCGGGGCCTGCAACCTGATCAAGCCACAGATTTCACAGCCTGGCCTGGAGGAGGGATTTCGGCGCGCCTCGGTGATCGGGAGCTTCTGGTGGGGAATATCGCTTTTCTGCGCGAACGGGGAGTCCCTGTCGCAGATCTGGAGCAAATCGCTTCCGACTCTGCTTCCGGTCTGATCGCCGTTGCCTTGGAAGGAAAACCCGCCGGACTGCTTACCGTTCAGGACACGATCCGTCCCTCGGCTGCGTCAATGATTGCAGAACTTGGATTGCTAGGCGTCACGGTAGCCATGCTCACAGGTGACCGCGCGGAGGCGGCCGGTGCGGTTGCCGATCACCTCGGCATCACACTCTGGAAAGCCGGATGCTCGCCTCAGGGGAAGGCGGAGCAACTCAGCTCCTGGGCCTCCGAAGGATACCGCACCGCCATGGCAGGCGATGGAATCAATGATTCTCCCGCCCTAGCTGTCGCCTCGGCCTCGATCGCCATGGGAGCCGGATCCGATATCGCCAAGGAAACTGCCGGGATCATTCTGCTGCGCCCATCGCTGGAGGGGATTGTTGACTCCATCCGCTTGAGCCGCGCCATTCTGAAAGTCATCAGGCAGAATCTCCTCTTCGCCTTCGCCTACAACATCCTCGGAATCCCGATCGCCGCCGGAATTCTCTATCCCTTCTTTGGCATCCTGCCGAGCCCCATGATCGCCGCTGCTGGCATGAGCCTCAGCTCCGTTTCTGTGATCGCAAATTCGCTACGGCTAAAGCGTATTAGGTATTAGATGAAAACTCGGATTGACGAGGCATCCTCTCTTTCATAGCCTACACAAACCCAGTTTTCGCGCGGTTAGCTCAGCGGTAGAGCACTACACTGACACTGTAGGGGTCGGCAGTTCGAACCTGCCATCGCGCACCACGTTTTTTTTGCCCGCGGCTCAAGCGCCTGGAGAAAAATCCGTTGGCTGCCCCTTTTCCTTCCAGACGTTTATTTCAGCATCCATCGAAGCAAGCTTTTTCCCAAAGATCATGTGGGCGTAGCTACCGATCAGCAGACGGAAGGGAGGTTTTTCTGCATCCAGCAGATCGAGGATGGCCGAGGCTGCCTTCGCTGGGTCTCCCGGCTGTTTGCCATCCATCTTGGAGAGGAAGCCTCCAAATTTGCCGACCGTCCCTTCATAGTCGGGAATCCGCGAGCCATGATCGAGTGAGCGTCCTATGAAATCGGTGCGGAAGGGACCTGGTATCACCTGAGTGAACTTGATGCCTAGCGGGGCAACCTCTTGGGATGCGGCGTCGCAGGCGGCGTCGAGGGCCGCCTTGGCGCCGGCATAGACTGCAAATCCGGGATGATTCGCGTAGGCGGCGATGGCGGAGAGACTGATGATGCGCCCCTGCTTTTGGGCACGCATCACGGGCAGCACCGCACGGATCAGTCGGAAGGGTCCGGTGAAGTTGGTCTCCAGATTGCGCGCAAGTTGCTCATCGGTCGACTCCTCGAGCGCGGCTAACAGGCCGTAGCCTGCATTGTTGATCAGGACATCGAGCGATCCGAACTCCTCCACGGTCTCGCGGACGGCGCGTTCCGCATCGGCCGGTGTTGTGAGGTCGAAGCGGATAGGGTGAGCCTTGCCGGGATACTGAGCGACCAGATCGGCGACGCTCTCGGGATTGCGGACGGCGAGTACGACCCGATGGCCACGGTTGAGGGCTTCCGTGGCCAGGGCACGCCCGAATCCCGACGAGGCTCCGGTAATAAGTAGGGTTTTCATCTTCGTCACATCGTGGGGGCCTCTCTCTTACACTTCAATCCGGAAAAAGGTCGCATCCAGAATCTGCGGCAGGCACCGAACACTTGCCGGAAAGATTACGGCTTCTTGCTATCTTAAACCGCTTCCGAAAGCGCCGTTCGTATTGGTTGGCCATCTTGGTTGCTCCGATCGCGCGACAATGGGCAATGATTTCCAGGTAGGATTTCCTTTGGTTGGGATAGTGGCGAATGATTCGGAGGTGTTCCCTGACCGTCTCTTCGTGGCGGTGATGTTTGCAGTAAAAATCAGCAAGAGTGTAAGAGAGCGGCGGCTTGTTGAACCGGGCCTTCGGGAAGAAAATGCCGCCCTAGCAATCGCCGATGTATTCAGCTATCGGACTGATGGTCTCGGGAATAATCCAAAAAACAGACCCGGCCAGAAGAAACATTCCAACCACCACATGGAATCGAGAGGACACATTGAGCTGCAGCGTCAGGGGATTGGCACCCAGTACGAGAAGAGCTCCGCAGACCTGTCCCACAAAGAAAATCCATCGAAAAGTGCCCGCAACAATCTTCACCTGCCTATACCTATTCCCCAGTCGTGAAAAAGCCTATTCATTCTGAATGCCGTAAATCCATGAGGAAATCCTCCGACTTTTCCCGAGGCCTCTGACTCAGATGCGGATGACGTGCCATTCGACTTTCATGCCGGGTTCTATTTGCAGCGAGGCATAGCTCGGCGGAGCCCCCTTGTTTGCTTTACCGATGGTGCCGGTATTAAGCACCCGCACCCCGGCGATCATTTCATCCCGAGGGACATGGGTGTGGCCATGGAAGAGGATGTCGCAGCTTCCCAGCTTGGTTGGGCGAGGGGGATATGGGGATCAGGCGGAAGCTTAAGCCAGCTCGTTCTAGAGTCATTTCCATCGGCCACGGCTGGAAGAAGTCATTGTTTCCCTTCACCACGGTGACAGGCGGACCGATCCGGCGGATCGTTTCGAGGGTGGTCGCGCGGCAGACATCCCCGAGGTGCCAGATCTCATCGGCGGCGGAGATGGCGTCCGCCACGGACTGGGGGAATCGATCATGCGCATCGGCAATGACGGCGATGTGTAACATGGGTAAAGGATTTCCTCCATACCTAACTCGCGATGCAGATCAGCTTTTCGGTTTTTTCTGAGTTCCTGAGTTCCATATTCTTTCCCCTCATTATAATCTCTTATCCATGTGGAAGACCGCCCATGAGCACATCCTAAAACTGAATGTCTACGAGCCGGGCAAGCCCGTTGAGGAGCTGGCCCGTGATCTCGGCCTGCGCGAAGAGGAGATCATCAAGCTCGCTTCCAACGAAAACCCGCTCGGGCCGTCGCCCAAAGCACTGGAGGCGATGCGCAAGACCCTGGAACGCTCCCATTTCTATCCGGATGGCGGCGGCTACGAACTACGCGGAGCTGTTGCAGAGCGCCTCGGCATGGCCCGTGAGAATATCGTTCTCGGCAACGGCTCCAACGAGATCATCGAATTCATCGGTCATGCCTTTCTTCGTCCCGGTGACGAGGTCGTGGTGGCCCGTCACTCTTTTGCGGTCTACAAGCTGATGACCCAGCTCTTCGGCGCCGATACGGTCGAAGTGACTGATCCGGATTTTACAGCGGATTTCGACGCAATGCTGGCAGCAATCACGCCTAAGACGCGGGCTGTCTTCATCGCTAACCCGAACAATCCCACCGGAACCATGGTCGGCCAGGA
Organism: uncultured Spartobacteria bacterium; assembly: GCA_903858595.1. Lineage (GTDB taxonomy): Bacteria > Verrucomicrobiota > Verrucomicrobiia > Chthoniobacterales > UBA6821 > UBA6821. The sequence goes on from CAIOJL010000053.1 coordinate 10,159, forward strand.
GGCGATCGACCGCTTCATGGCACAGGTCCCGGATCATGTCCTGGTCATTTTCGACGAGGCCTACCACGAGTTCCTCGACGAGAAGGTTGCCCCCGATGTCCTGCCCTCTATCCGTCAGGGCCGGAATGTCGTCGTGATGCGCACCTTCTCCAAGATCATGGGGCTGGCCAATCTCCGCATCGGCTACGGCATCACCACGCCCGAGCTGGCCGCCGTCCTCCAGCGCACCCGCCAGCCCTTCAATGCCAACGGCATCGCCCAGGCAGGCGCTCTCGCGGGACTCCTCGATGAGGAGCACATGAGGAAGACCCGCGAACTCACGCATGAGGGCCGCGAGTATCTGGAGCGCGAGTTCGCTGCCATGGGCCTCGAATACGTTCCCAGCGTTGCCAACTTCGTTCTCGTGAAGGTCGGAGACGGCAATGCTGTCTTCCAGGCGATGCTCCGTAAGGGGATCATTCTCCGGGCCATGGGAAGCTATGGCCTGCCAGAGTGGATCCGCATCTCCGTCGGCACGATGGATCAGAACCGCCGATGCATCGAGGGGCTGAAAGAAGTTCTCAAAAAGTAACTGTGCAAGAAACCATCGCCGCGCTGGCCACACCTCCCGGCGAGGGGGCGCTTGCCGTGATCCGGATGAGCGGACCACTTGCCCTGACCATCGCTGACGCAGTTTTTCGCGGATCCGGGAGACCCTCTGCTATCCAGGAAAGGAACGTCTCCTTCGGCAGGATCATCGATGCAAAGGGAGAGGTCATCGACGAGGTCCTACTCACCGTTTTCAGGAACCCCCGCAGCTACACGGGCGAGGATCTTGTCGAGATCAGCGGACACGGCGGATCGCTTGTCGCCTCGCGCGTTTTGGCCGCAGTGCTTGAAGCTGGCGCTCGGATGGCCCAGCCCGGAGAGTTCACCGAACGGGCTTTTATCAACGGCAAGCTCGATCTGACTCAGGCGGAGGCGGTGATGGATCTCATCAGCGCCGGAACCCCGAGGGCTGCACGCGCAGCGGCGGCACAGCTGGAAGGCCGTCTCGGCCAGGAGATCCAAGCACTACGAGGGGAACTCCTGGAATGCGTGGCCCATCTGGAGGCCTTCATCGACTTTCCCGAAGAGGGAATCGATCCGGAGAGTGGTGCGGCGTTGCGGCGCCGGATGCAAAGAATCGCCGAGCGTCTTGCCATCCTGCTTGCCACAGCAGACGAGGGACGCCTTCTTCGTGAAGGCATCACCTTGGCTCTCTGCGGTGCGCCAAATGCCGGCAAATCGAGCCTACTCAACCGTCTGCTTGGAGCTGAGCGGGCTATCGTGAACGAGGCGCCGGGCACCACACGCGACACGATTGAGGAGAAGGCAAGCCTTGGTGGCTATCCCTTCCGCGTTATCGACACGGCCGGACTCCGGGAAACGGCCGATGCGGTGGAACAAGAGGGTGTGCGCCGTGCAAGGCAGGCAGCGGAACAGGCCGATCTCCGCATTCATCTCGTCGATGCCTCCCTTCTCTCCGACGTGGCAACAATCCCCGCGCCACTTTTCGATGATGAGATCCTGGTCTACAACAAGAGGGATTTGCTGGCCGATCGCGCCACCTTTCCCGGAGGAATTGTCATCTCCTGCCGTACCGGTGAGGGAATCGATAGCCTGATTCAAACAATCATTTCAAAAGTCACGGGACATTCGAAAAAAGAGAAAGGCGTGCATGGGGAGACTGTTCAGGATGGCGCCGCCATCAATGCCCGCCATCAGGACTGCCTCAAGCGCGCTAGTTCCTGTTTGGTAGCTGCCATGGACCTGCTGGGAGCAGGGGATCCTCCGGAACTCGTGGCTGTGGAACTACGCACTGCCTTGGGAGCCGTAGGAGAAGTGGTCGGGGAGGCTGGGACAGAGGAGATTCTGGGAAAAATCTTCAGTAGTTTCTGTATCGGGAAGTAGGGGGAGGCGGAGGAGACTGTTAGCGGTTTAGGCAACCAAGCTCGCGGGAACGAGCACGGAAGACTGACAAAGTCAGCCCCGAAGGGGTGGCACCGTCCGCCGGGAGGCGGATGACATCAATTAGGCTGTTAGGTCAGATGCAAAGGGGCAAAAGGCTCTACCCGAATGTCGGATTTCGTGAATATAGCAGCTGGCCTAAACGACCAGAATAGGAATTAGAATAGCTGTGATCTGAAAGGGTCGCATAAAGTAGTTGCTGGCACCTACGTCCCTCGTCAGGTATCGCTGGCTGGCGGAAAGGGTTGATCGCTGAGAATAGGAGTGAAGGCGCTCGGGATGCTCTGCTGCCAGCATCCCCTGTGCCTGAACGGTGAAACGTCAAATCGGCGTTCATCGAAACTCCACACGGGCTAGCGATTAACTGGACGAGCTTGTTGGCATTTTATTTAGGAGGAAGCTCGAAGCGACCGGCAAGAATTCCTGGCACTGTGATATCCTCATCCAATTCTTCCCAGCGCAGCGCAAAACCATTCACTTCGACTTCAACTTGCTTCAATTGTTGCTCCGTGGCCGCAGCTAGGCGGCTGAAACGGTCGGCGGGAAACCCGACAAAGCGCCCGTCATGCAGTTCAATATATATTGTTCTTCCCTCGGTCCAAGCACGCACAGCTGCCGGCTCCAAAGAAATCGGTGGTTCAGCGAGGATGGCGTTCATAATATGCTTTTTTCAGTTCTTGTTGATTTTCGAACGTCTAAGGTGTCGCACCGGCTACCGGCAGCGCCTCTCCTCAACAGGATTATGGGTAGTAATTACGAGGTTCATTTCGACTCG
>CAIOJL010000054.1 GCA_903858595.1 uncultured Spartobacteria bacterium
AGGTCCAAGGTCCAAAGAGCCGATTCCTCATTCCGCAGGTGAGTCTCCGCGCGCGGTTTGAGCCAGGCGGAATTACGCGGAGTCTTGCGGCAGGATGCGGAATATCAACGACTTGCGTGGCTCAGACCGATGCGGATGGAGGTTTGAGCCATTTTGGCCAGGAAAGGCCGATTCCGCAGAGGTTTGAGCAACTCTGACCCGGTCCTAAGCGATCCTTGAAGGATGGCTCAAACCGGGTTCAGCCGCCGAAGAGGTCCCCTTGGAGGGATTCGGCGGAGGGCGCCCGACGAGGCTTCGAGCGGGGGGCGGAGAGGAGCTTGGCAGCGTCGGCGAGCTGGCGGATGGGATCGACCTGTGGGGCTGTGGTCCGGCCAACCTGCAGGAGGAGGTGGTCAGCGATCGCTTGGACCGATTTCGCCTCCTCGTAGATCCGCTCGCCGTTGACCTTGAAGTGGCTCTGGACGCACTTCCGAAGCCAGCCAGGGAGGTAGCCGATCTGGCCAGTCTCCCCATACCGGAGGGCCTCGATCAGGATACCCTTCGGGCCGATCAGGATCTCCTGGTACCGAGCCGGGGAAATGGTGACTCCCCTCTCGTCCAGCCAGGTCGCCGGCCAGAGGACAACCCACTGCAAAAGACGGCTCCGATCCTTGAGAAAAGAGACCCGCTGGTCTCGGTAAAAGTGGCGTTCGATCACCAGGAGAACGGCGTCCCGAACATCTTCTGGGGTGGGCTGCTTAGAGCGGGCTACGGATGGGCGGTGACGGCGCATCTGGATCTGGATCAATCCTCGTTGGAACGGTCTCGCAGAACAGGAGCGACACCCGATTTCGCAGCGCGTCTAACGAGATCGGCAACAGCCTCCACAACATCATCCACCTCGAAGCCACTTCTCGAAGAAAGGCCGACTATCCCAGCGATCCGCCTCACCCCCTCCTCCCAACGATCCTTCCGAACGATTTTCCCATCGCGCCGGCGTTCATAATCCTCAACCCGAGCGTTTCGGAATTCAGGAGCTCGAAAGTCGAACTCTGTGACCGGGTTGCTCATGGCGCCTTGAATGGGTTTTGGAGGGTGTCTTCCTCCATATCGAAAAGCATCTTCTGCGCGACCTTTGCCTTCGCACCCTGGAATTGTTCGATGGCCTGTTTCTCCTCCGAATTGAGGCGGCTTCGCCAATAGGCAGGGAATCCTTGGAGACCGTCGATTTTGCTGCCGATATTCCGGGCATGTTCCCACGTGGCAAGGAGGTCGATAACATCGGACGTTTTCATCGCATCGCGGGGACGGTGGTATCGAGTGGGGACGAGGGGGCGGACTTACACCCGGAAGCCAGTAGGACGGAAGCCAACGCGAGGGTGATCCCAAGGCAGAATGTTTGCCGGATCCTCGCAGTCTTGAGGGTCGAAAAAGTAGAGGACCAGATTCGAGCAAAGGACGAGATTGGCTTCATGGGATGAAGGGGTGCCGTTGAGGGTCAGAATTCCGTGGGATTCACCGAAGGAATGGCGGGTGGTGATGTCGGCAGTCCGGGCCTCCAGATCGGCCATCGCCGCGGCGTACCGGGCGAGCTGAAAACACTCGTAGACGCCGGGCTTGTACTCGACCCGCCGGGCGGCGATCAGACGGCCGAATTCCGGGAGCCAAGTCGGGGGCGGAAGATAGTAGGAATCGTAGCTGAACCGGATCTGGTCCAAGGCCATTCCGGTGGCCAGGAGACGATGGGCATAGTCCGCGCGGGAAATGGTGGTTCCGGAGGTCATTCCGTGGATTGGTTTTGGTCTGTAGCAGGGGCGCCGAGATTGCAGGTCGGGCACGGAATTCCACGGTTGATTTCCGAGATCGTTCTGAACTGCATCCAGTCACTCTCAGTGGAGCACCGTGAACACGAGAAGCGGGCGATGTGGGGCAACCCTTGGAATGGGTTTGTTCCGGCATCGATCATGCGCATCCTTTTGATGCGAGCGATGCGGCGAAGCCCAATCCCTTCGAGGCCCAACTGAATCTGGAAATCCGAGGTCATTTCTCAAATCCTTGTTCGAGGTTGTGTTCGTGATGAGCCAGCCAGATCCGATCGGTCTTAATCTCCTCCTCCATCCGGAAGATCTCCTCTCTGGTGGCCTCATATTCGCGGTCTTTTTCGGCTTTGAGCTTCTCGATTTCAGCCATGGCAACCCGCTGTTGAATTTCCCACTTCTTCCGGAGGTCCCGAAGGTTGCTCTCCCTCTTTGCGAGTGCCGACCTAGCAAAGTAAACGTCAACTTCGAGGCGTTTCATGGTTGCTTCAGATTCTGAGGAATCAGGTTGTAGATGGGGACCGTTCCAATCCGCCCGGCATAACAGCGGGAACAACCGTCGCGCACGAAGCATTTGGATTCCCATTCGACTGGTTCGCGAAGATCGACGCGCTCTGGGAACCATTCGTGGCCAATGACCAAACAGAGCAAACGTGAGACCCAACCAGCCGTCTTCGGTGAAAGTAAACACCGTCCGTGAATCAAATCGTTGCACCGTTTCGATTCAACAATTGGACATCCCTCATAAAGGACGGTTCCACACCAGAAACGGGTCAACAACGGGGTTTCGATAGCCTCTTGGGAATGGCAGTAAGGACACTTCATTTTTGACTCCACTTGTTATCCGGGCACCTTGGGAGGTTGGCCCAGGGTTGGTTTCGTCGGCTGTCCAGGGGGCAGATCGGGCAGGGTTTGCAGCAGCGCTCAATTGAGAGGTGATCGCAGGTGCTGCAGGCGGTCCGGCGGGACTCCACGAGTCTCGCGCGGGCGATCCGATCGGCGTCGACTGCCGGCAGGGGCTTCCCCTCCGAATTCGCACCCATCGGGATCTTGGCTGTGATGCGGAATTGCATGATCAGGAAGGATCCGGTAGAGCCAGAATCTTTGCTTCGAGCTTTGCAGCCTTGGGACTCACACGAGTCGCGCTGGGCCGCCGCAGGAGGCGGTTCCGGACTTCCCATAGGCCCAAATTGATTAGGGAACCCATAGGGTA
>CAIOJL010000055.1 GCA_903858595.1 uncultured Spartobacteria bacterium
CCTGATGTGGAAGTAGTCTTTGAGGTATGAAACTTGAGACCTGCCGTAACGGATGCGAAGCAACGGCCGGGCAAGCAAAGCGCCAAGCCAACACATCCCCCGGCCTGTTATCTCCGCAACCCGGAGGGCTGAAACCATTTGTCGATTTTTGTGGCGTTGCTCGCTCGGGCGAGACCGCTGCGGGTATCGCCCAGCACTCGCGCCTTCAAAAATCAGCAACTGGCTTCAGCGACCCTCATGGGATTAAATCAGCGGTTCCTCAGATCGAAAAGGATTCTCATGCGACCGCAGGAGCAGCCAAGCTAGCTGAGGCAAACTCAAGAACCGCCTCCACCTGATGCCGCTTTACACCTGGGAACCACTCGAGAAACTCATCTACCGTGGCACCATCTTCTAAATTTTCAAAGAGAGACCTCACGGGAACACGAGTCTCGCGGAACACCCAAGCCCCGCTAACGCGGTCGCTATGGCTCTCCACCTCAGGGCAATTGCTCCACTCGTTCATGTCGTTAGGATAATCTCTTCTAAATTAGATCTCAAGCCCGCTTGGGAACTTCCCCCCATCCCCCATCCCCTCCCTCTTCGCGGGATCCTTTCGCCTTCCGCTTTTTCCGTAGATTTGCATTGGACAGATGAACTGAAAGCTTCAAAATTCAACAAATGGACGCTGCGATTATTGAGAAAGAGGCACTGCTTCTCGGAGAAGCAGAGCGGGCTATTCTTGCCGACCACTTAGTTGAAAGCTTGACCAGAATTTCACAGGAACGAATTCATGCTTGGGCCAATGAATCCGACTATCGACTCGACGCACATCGCTTAGGAAAGCTCAAAGCATCGGATGCGAATTCCGTAATGGAACGACTCCGTAAAAAGTTGCACTGATGACAATTCAGATTGTTTCTGTTGCTGAAATTGAAATCACTGAAGCCATTGACTACTATGAAAGTTGCTCTGCGGGGCTTGGCTCTGATTTTTTAAACGAACTGGAAGATTCATTAGACCGGATTGCACGGCATCCTCTGGCATGGCACCAGATTACTCAAAATACCCGCAGGTGCCTTCTCAGAAGATTCCCTTACGCCTTACTTTATTGCAGGACATCACCAGATAGCATTCTAGTAACAGCTCTCATGGCATTGAAAATGGATCCTAACAGATGGCAGGATCGCATTGATCGTTGATCGTTACCGGTCCTCGACGTTGTAGGCCCGGCCGTTGATTGCCTCGCCGCCTCCAGGCGGCCTCGTCCTCCGGACTGCTGCGCAGGCTACATCATGCCTCCCGGCACTCGATGTTCGCAGCCGTTACGGCGACCTCTCGATTGACTCCACTTCCTCCCGGAAGCCGTGGCGCCCTTACGGGCTACGATTCCATCGTAGTCTACCGCGCCCGACCCCTCGGGCTTGGTTGATGGCACTTTGCGCCCGCAAAGCCGTGCCGCCCTTTCAGGGCCACCTACGGTAGTCTACCGCGCATCTTCCGAGATGCTTGGTTCAGCTTTCAAGTTTCATCCCTTTTCCCACGATCCCCGATCCCCTCCCGCTCCGCGGGATCCTTCAGCCTTCAGTCTATTAGCCTCACTGCCGTCCCTCGACCCTCGACCCAGTATTCCCTGCATTTCATAGCTTTTCGCTTTTCCTTAACGGAATAATTCTTCGCCGCTACGCGAAAATTCCTGAAGGGGCACGGCCTCGATCTTATCCGTTAGCGGATATCTTTTTAATCCCGGGTAGATCACGGCAATCCTGTCCAGTTTCAGATCCTCCATGGCAATTTGCATCGAGGGTGTGAGTTTGGGGGCGTCCATCCGCTTGCATTCCACTCCGATCAAGCGCCCATCTTTCACCATGATAAGATCTATTTCGGCCCCGTTATGAGTTCCCCAGAAATAGGATTCATCAGGTTGACATGTCTGTATTGCCTCCTCGATGACATACCCCTCCCATGAAGCTCCGCACTTTGGTGATCCAAGGAGGTCCTTCTCCGATCGGATTCCCAGTATCTGATGAAGCAATCCGGAATCCCGGAAATAAATCTTGGGTGATTTCACCTGCCGTTTTTTTAAATTTGCATGCCAGGGAGCCAACTGACGCACCATGAAGAATCCTGTGAGCAGGTCAAGATAGCGGCGGACCGTAGGCTGACTCACTCCAAGCGACTTCGCTGGCTCAGCCGCATTCCATACCTGCCCATGATAGTGAGCCAGCATGCTCCAGAAACGGAATAGCGCCATTGGCGCAATCGATATCCCAGCCTGGGGAAGATCTCTTTCCAGGAAAGTCTGAATGAAGTTCTTACGCCAAGAGAAACTATCCGACTCGTTTGCAGCAGTGAAGGAATCCGGGAACCCACCTCTCAGCCATAATTTGGCAGAAGCCTCAGAGCCAACCTCGGCAAGATCAAACCCTCCCATCGTGATCACCTCCACACGACCAGCGAGGGATTCAGAGGACTGACGCAAGAGATCCGGTGACGCACTGCCTAAAATGAGAAAGCGTGCAGGCAACGGGTTCCTGTCAGCCAACACTCTAAGGATGGGAAATAACTCTGCTCGACGCTGAATCTCATCGATCACTACCAACCCCTCAAGCTCACGAAGCGCAGTCATTGGCTCCTCCAGACGCATCAGGCTTACCGGATCTTCCAGATCAAAGTAGTTTGCTGAATCAGGACTTAAAAACTCACGGGCCAAAGTCGTTTTGCCGCACTGTCGTGGACCGAGTAACACGACAATGCGACTTCGATCCAGCGCCTGCGTGATCCGCTCATGAAGATCTTTTCGATAAATCATACATGAGTTATACCATGATATTCGAATATGTCATGTTCGTTCTTCATGGCATTTGCAATCTGCCGCGCTCCTTTCCATCACCGTTCCTAGTTCGTAGTTCGTAGTCTGCGGCCCAGGTTGCCGGAGAAACAAAGAACAGTTCCCCAGATCCCCCATGGGCTTGTCCCATGGGAAGGAAGTTTTGAGTCCAGCGTCGCCTTGTGACGAACAGGACTCCGCCTCCAAAGGGACGAGCCCATTGGGGAACAAAAAACCAAGAACCTGCAACCAACAACGGCTTCCACGATCACCGACCCCCTCCTCCATACTGGTTGAAGAATTCGCCACCGAAGGCCTTGGCCGTATTCAGCGCCGTTCGTGCCATCTCCTTGTCGGAATTCTCGCCAGGGTAGCGATACTCGACGGCATACGCCACAAGTTCCTGAAATCCTGGGCGAAAGACATCCCACAGTGGATTTACGGCGATAATGAGATCCAGCAGATGGTTGAGATCGTGGGTTCTGGAAAAATCTCTTCCGCATTCGGTGAGTGCCGCCTTAAGAAGTTTCTCCACGCATTGCTGGGCATGAAAACATACCGCATCATAGTTTGGATCACTCCTGGCCCTCATTTCGCGTCCCGCGGTTGCCAGATCCGCGGAGGCCTTCTCAATCCATTCAACCGTTAGCGGATTCATAGAGCACCCGACCGTTCGTAATAACATCACGAATAAATGGATCACCGAGCGAAAGACGCTCCTCAAGTTTTTCGGGACTTCTTACGAGAAGATCACAAGGAAATGGGAGACTGATCGATTCCCTGATAAGAGCGGCACTCTTGGCAGCATGACCCTCATGTGGCATCACAACCAACAGATCCACATCAGAGTCTTCCCGCTGGGTCTGATTGGCATGTGATCCGAAGAGGATGATACGACTCGGGTGGAATTTTTCAGCCACATTCATAGCCACCTCCCGTATGTCCTTCAGCGATGCCACTTCAATAGAGTAGGCAATCGATGACTCCAACGCAAGACGAGCCTCCGCACCCCTCCTGTGAATCTTGTGCATCTTGTGGCCCATCCTCGTTCCTCGTTCCTCG
>CAIOJL010000056.1 GCA_903858595.1 uncultured Spartobacteria bacterium
GGAGATCCTTTAATCAACCAAGAATCAGCATCCCCAGGGCTGCTGCTGCCATGATGGCTGTGGCGATCCATCCGAGGATGACTATGGGACGACTGGCCGTGTAGTCACCCATCACGGACTTCTTCGATGCCAGGATGATGATCACGACCATGAGGGGCACGGCCACCACGCCGTTGATCACAGCACTCCAGACAAGGGCTTTCATGGGGCTGATCGGCGAATATTGAATGCCCAGAGCGCAGAGGACGCTGATGATGATCACAGCATAGAAGCCCCGTGCGTCGCTCACTTTTTTCTCCAGCCCCCACTTCCACCCCATGGCCTCTGAGAGGGCGTATCCCGCTGATCCCGCGAGCACGGGGACGCCGATTAATCCGACACCGAGGATGCCGATCGCGAAGAGCAGGAAGGCCGAATCACCAGCAAGAGGCCGGAGGGCGGTGGCGGCCTGAGCTGCTGTCTGGATATCGGTGATGCCGGCTGCATGGAGCGTCACCGCCGTGGCCAGGATGATGAAATAGGCAGTAATGTTGGAGTAAAACATTCCGCTCCAGGTATCCCATCTTATCCGCCGCAGTTCCTGAGGGGCCGAGGTGGGATCTTTCAAGAGGGGGAGTTTCCCCTGGCCGCGGTGCATCTCTTCGACCTCCTCCGAGGCTTGCCAGAAGAAGAGGTAGGGGCTGATCGTGGTACCGAAGACGGCCACTATCATGGTGGCGGCCTGCGCATTCGGTGTGAACTTCGGCCAGACCGTGCGGATTGCCACCTTATGCCACGGGACATGGACGGTGAAGAGTACGGCCGCATAGGCTAGCAGAGAGAGGGTGAGCCACTTCAGATAAAAAACATATCGATGGTAAGGGACGAGCACCTGGAGCAGGAGTGTCACCGCAACGAACAAGAGTGTCATGAACCGGTGGTTCATCCCTGTGACCAATTCGCCGACCTCGCCCATCGCGGCCACATCGGCGGCGATATTGAGTGTGTTTGCCACCAGTAGAAGGATGACGACTCCCTTCAGAATAAGGGGAGGGAACGCGTCCTTGATATTGGCCGCTAGGCCCCGTCCGGTAACCCTGCCGATCAGCCCACAAATGAACTGGATGGCGGCCATCAGAGGAAAAGCCAGAGGCATTGTCCAGAGCATGTTCAAGCCGAACTGCGCTCCCGCCTGCGAGTAGGTAACCACACCGCTCGGATCATCATCAGCCACACCCGTTATCAACCCGGGGCCAAACTTCGAAAGAGGGTGATCCTTGAGGCGTTTCCATACCCCATGCCGATTTTCCTGCGGAGAGGATTGTTCCTTCACTAGTACATCATAATTGAAAAGTGCTTTCCGAAGGTGACTAGACAACCAAGCAATTTGCTTATCTTTAGAGATTTACGAGTGATCTGCTCAAAAAAAGGAGGCCGCCAAGTACAGAGTACCAGCGGCCTTAAAAAGTCATCCCCCTTCGGATAACGCAGCCTCGAGAATACCCCCCGATACCTCGCGGCTGCGTTATTTCTCCGAGGAGATATGTACAAACTAAAGCACATATTCCGTCATGCAAAGCATTCTTTGTGACAATTTCGACAAATTACGTAAACACAAGGAAGCGGATGCCAATTTCAACCTCAAATTCCAAGGGTAATACTTTCTGTCACTGCTAGGAAAGCGCTGATTAAATCGCATTGAGGCCGTTGCTCAAAGAATGGGCCGCGGCAAGGCGGCTTCGCGCGCGCATCCCCATGCGGCCTGTAAGCGCTAAGCCAACACAGCCTCTGGCTGCATTATCTTCGCAACCCTTTGGGCTGAGAGTATTTGTCCGTGTTCCTGCGTTGATTGCTTGGGCACGACCGCAAGGGTATTGCCTCTGCGCTTCACGCCTTGTAAAACAATCAAATGCTCTTCAGTGGCCATCATGGGATTTATTCAGCGCTTCCTTAGGCTACAATCATGAGCACCGACGTGGCCTTCGAACTTGTCACCCTGAAGGGGGGGGGACGTAGCATCCGCTCCAAGGCACACTGTGAGACGATGCATATTGGTACCGACCCACGCACGGAGGCTCTCGAGCTACATGTCGGCCAGCAGCGTCTTGCGGAACGGGTGAGGGAATGGGAGCGCCCCGAGCCTTTCGTTATTTGGGACATCGGTCTCGGCCCTGCTGGTAATGCTATCACGGCGATCGAGGTCATCAGTGAGGTGATCAATTCTGGAACTCGTGAGAACTCTACGCCTGTTGAGATCCATAGTTATGAGATCTCGACGAAGGTCCTGGAGTTTGCCCTCGGTCATGCCGGAGAGCTGGAATACCTGGGCGGTTGGGAAACTATCCTCCGCGAACTACTGGAGACTGGGAAAGCATCACCCGCACCCTTGATTGACTGGCGACTCCATCGGGGGGATTTCTCCAGGCAGCCTCATGATGCGCCGGCCCCCTCCGTCATCTTCTTTGATCCCTACTCGCCAGCCCAGAACTCCGAGATGTGGAATCTGGAGACATTCCGATCGATGTGGGGGGCTGTGAGTGCTCCGGGGGCTCCGGGTTGCACGATGACGAACTACACCCGATCGACCTCCGTCCGCGTGACGATGCTGCTGGCGGGATGGTTTGTCGGCACAGGGGTGCCAACAGGTGAGAAGGAAGTAACGACAATCGCGGCAAACCGACTGGATCTTCTCAAGAAGCCGCTCGACTCCAGCTGGCTAACTCGTGTCCGTTCTTCCACGAATGCCGAGCCGATGCGCGGCCGCAACAATGAGAGGGGACCTATCTCGCCTGAGGACTATGCCCGTCTCATCGCCCATCCGCAGTTTCTGGGCTAAGAATCACTGCCAGACATTCCGGTCCAGATTCCGGTAGCTGAGGGCTTCCAAAAGATGTTCGGGAGAGATAACAGGACTTGCGGCTAGGTCGGAAATGGTGCGCGCGACTTTCAGGATGCGGTCATAGGCGCGGGCGCTGAAGTTCAGATCGGTCATGGCATTCTTGAGGAGTTCGTTTCCCCGATCATCAAGACGGCAATGCTCCTTGAGTTGGGCATGGCTCATACGTGCGTTACAGGTGACCTTCCTAGACTTTGCAAATCGTAGGTTCTGAATCTCCCGGGCGTTGACGATTCTCTCCCGGATGATCGCTGAGGATTCTGCCGGCACGTTGTCGGAGAGTTCCTTATACTCCACGGACGGGGCCTCCACGTGGAGATCAATGCGGTCGAGAAGCGGACCCGAGATCTTCTGACGATAGCGTTCTACCTGTCCGGGAGAGCAACGCCATTCACGCTTAGGATCGCCGTAGTAGCCACAGGGGCATGGGTTCATGGCGGCAACCAGCATGAAGGAGCAGGGGAAGGTCATGGTTCCCGAAGCGCGGGAGATCGTGACCTTGCCATCCTCAAGTGGATTGCTTTATCACTATCTTCCAATCGTGGGATCCAGTATCAGCTAGATCGAACGAAACTATGTTTTTTAGGGAACAAGCGCTTAGAACACCTTCTTTCTCCTGCCTGCTCGTAAAGGCCTTGGCCTTTACGATGGAAGAGTCTAATCGACTGCTCCTTCCAACTTATAGGTGCGGCTCCCCCTACTTCGAC
>CAIOJL010000057.1 GCA_903858595.1 uncultured Spartobacteria bacterium
ATGCCCTTACAGGCTATTGCCAGCGCCATCCCCGTGACGGTGCCCGCGGCTTCCTCGACGGCCCAGTTCTGGAGCAGGAACGCGAGGAAGAGAAGGCCGCGGAGCGGGACGGCGTCACCCTCATCAGCCTCCATGCCGCTAAGGGATTCGACTATCCCGAGGTCTGGCTTGTCGGTGCCGAGGATGGAATCCTACCCTATGAGCGCTCCAAGAGCGAGGGGACCGTCGAGGAGGAGCGCCGCTTACTCTATGTCGGTATCACACGGGCTCGTCACCACCTGACTATCACCCACTGCTCTACCCGGAGGAAATTCGGCAGCGTTATGTCCTGTACTCCCAGTTCTTTTTTACTCGAACTCGCCGGCGAGGGAGTGGAGTCGGGGAGTACCGAAGAGATTCTTGCCCACCTATCTCTCCATCCAAGCTCGCGAGCCTTTGTCGGCAAATCATTGTTGGTATTGCTTTCTTTCAAAAAAAGGATGACTTTCAGGAAATGGCCGACACCTACACAATCAAAACTGCGCAGCAGCGCTTCTCCTCTGTGGTCCAGGAGGCAGAGGATCATCCTGTCACGATTACCCGTCAGGGTCGCGCGGTGGTCGTGATGATGTCGATCGACCGGATGGAGGCGATCGCCGAGACGATGGAGATCCTCGCCGACCCCAAAGCCATGTCCGCTCTTCGTAGGCACCGTGAGGGTGAGTCCACCTACCATCCGGTCTCCGCCCTCGACTCCCTGTGATCGCCGTCCGCGTCACCGCCGAGGTGATGGAGTATCTGAGAAAGCTTCCTCCCCAGCCCCGTCACGCCCTGCGCTGCGCTATCAAGGGACTTGCCAAGGAGCAGGGTGACATCAAGCCGCTCACCGAGGAACTGGAGGGATTCCATCGACTCCGCATCGGCTCTCACCGGGTGATCTTCGAATACGAAACGATTCGCGGTAAAGAGACGATCACCTGTGTCTTTGCCGCCCCGCGCCGGTGGATATACGAAGTGTTTCAATCTCGCCTAAGAGAGTAGGGGTAGGCTAGCGATTTTGGCGGATAGCGTCGTTGGTCCGCGCTCGGCATTAGGATTGTCTGCCTGTGGCCCCACCAGGGTTTCCCCCGAAGCGATGAAGACGCTGTCCTGCAATCCCGAGGAATCATAACGGTTGCAGAGGCGGCACAGGTGGCGGGGATCAGTCGGAACACGGCCAAGAACAAACTCTGTGAACTCATGGAGCGAAAGCATGCCGAACTCCACGGCCGTGGAGTTCATTATCTGACTACTTCACGATAAGTTTCTGAGTGGCAAAAGCAGGTCCGAAGAAGTTATTCCCCGAGTTCGTCGCAGTAATTGTAGCCGTTCCTGTTCCAAGTAGCGTCACGAAATTGTTGGAGATGGACCCGATTGCTCCGTTGTCGATGAGGTAGGTGGTATTGCCCAGCTTGGCTGAGGACGTCCCGATAAGCGTCACCTTCTTATTGGGGACATAGGTTTGAGGAGCAATGGCTGAGAAGGCCAGCGTCTGAACACCTTTATTAACGATGAGAGGCTGCAAAGCAGAGATCGGATTCCATAGAGCATTCCCTGCATGAGAGGCTGTGATCGTTGTCGATCCCGCTCCGATGAGCGTCAGCACATTATTGGAAACGGTGGCTACTGCTGTATTGCCGCTGGTTTGGACAACAGGCAGACCGGAAGAGGCAGTCACGATGTTGGTATACTTTCTGCCTGGGATGATCGTCAAAGAAGGGATCGCAGGGAAATTCAGTGACTGGGCTGCTTGATCGCAATGCCATAGTTGTTCGATCCGCTCTGGATCTGAGTGGCCACCGCCGCCACAAAGACTGGGTTGGTGGTCAGCGAAGAGAGGAAGGTGGCATTGGTCGCCGTCGTGCGCAGGAAGGAGGGCTGCGAGACCAGAGC
>CAIOJL010000058.1 GCA_903858595.1 uncultured Spartobacteria bacterium
AGAGCCCAGCCAGCTGCATGATGTCCGTTTATTTGAAGCGAAATGGTATCCATCCAGAAGCCCTAGACCGACACTCTCACCTAAGCTCACCGGCACGGCTTATTCCGCTCACTCCTCCCGATCGCATCACGATTATTGGAGGTAAGTATGACCGACTTTCTTCTCCAGAGTCCCTTAAAAACCTTTGCGACTCTTGGGGAGGAGCCAGATACCGGCAGGTCAATCAAGGGCATTTCGGCTATGATGCCATGAAGAGTGCTCTCCAAGAATCAGAGCAATACATGAAACATCCTGTAATGTCCGAATCGCATTAATAAAACCACAGCAGCCAACTCTTCTTGTAACCATTTGCCCAAAACAAGAGCCTCTTGACACCATGCGCCCTCTGACCAAAATCCGTAGCTCTGAAGCCTGCAATTGCGATCGCTCTAAACTTTTCACATTGACGGAAAATTCCTCTCCCTTTGTCTAAAGCACTTGTTTTGCACCCATCGGAACTGCCTACACCATGTCACTTGCCCTCGGCAGCCCACTCTGGAGTTTCTGTTACCTGTTCATCCTGATCGGACTCACCGGCTATGGCCTTCACCGCTGCTGCATCATCTATCTCTTTCTGAAACATCGGAAGAGCTCCTCGCAGCCCCACTCACGCTTCACAGAACTTCCGCGCGTCACCGTTCAGCTACCCCTCTACAACGAGGCCTCTGTGGCTCCACGACTCCTCAGAGCCGTGGGCGCGCTGGATTATTCTGCCGACAATCTCGATATCCAGGTGCTCGACGACTCCATGGATGAGACTTCGCAACTCGTGGCTAAAGAGGTGAGCCTCCTCAGGGCTGCCGGCATCACCATCACCCATATCCAGCGGGTTAACCGCGAAGGCTACAAGGCGGGAGCCTTGGCACATGGGATGGAGCTGGGCACGGCCGACCTCATCTTTATTCTGGACGCCGACTTCGTTCCTACATCCGACACACTGCGCAAGACCGTCGATTATTTTACCGATCCGGGCCTAGCCCTAGTGCAAATGCGCTGGGGTCATCTGAACCGCAAGCAGTCGCTGCTGACGCGTCTCCAGGCAATGTTCCTAGACGGCCACTTACTGCTTGAGCAGACCGCCCGCTGCAACTCGGGCCGATTCTTCAACTTCAACGGCACCGCCGGCATCTGGCGCCGGGAGGCCATCGTGGAGGCGGGGGGATGGCACGACGACACGCTCACGGAGGATCTCGATCTTAGCTACCGCGCATAGCTGAAAGGATGGCGCTTTCTCTTCCTGCCTGATCTCGTCATCCCAGCAGAACTCCCCGAGGAGATGAACGGATTCAAGACCCAACAGAAGCGCTGGACCAAGGGCTCCATCCAGACCTGCCTCAAGATCCTGCCTAGGGTCTGGGAAGCTTCCGTGCCCCTGCATGTGAAACTGGAGGCACCGCCCACCTCACCTCCAACTTGGGCTACCTGCTGCTCGTGATGATGTGCATCCTGACCCTTCCCCATGTCCTCGGGCCGAAGCAGTCCGCGGTCTACAGCCTGCTGGTCGACCTCCCCATCTTCCTGGTGAGCACTGTTTCAATCACCCTCTTTTACATCATCGCCCAGCGCCATCTCAATCCCAAGGGTTGGATGAAGGATTTACTCCTCCTTCCGATGCTGCTGGCATTAGCCACCGGCATGTCGGTGAACAACTCCCTAGGAGTGCTCGAGGCCCTGTTCAAAAAGGGTGCGAGTTCACCCGAACGCCGAAGAGCGGCAGTGCTCTTGATTCGACATGGGTGAGAGCCGAGCTTTGTCCCTTGCCTAATCGCGCAGACAACTCCGCTCTATCCCCTCATCGTGCGACCCTCTCGCTCCGTTCGTTCCTGCCAGCTATTGAGATCCTCTTCGCGTTCTATTTCGTCTACTGTACCTGGAACGCCGGACTGACCCGCCAATGGATGTCCATCCCCTTCCTGCTGATCTTGCTGGGTGGTTTTTTCTATGTCGCCCTGAACTCCCTGCGACTGCTCCCGCCTCTACCGAGCTTTGCAAGAAGTACCAAAGTCATGGTGGAGGCGGCTTGAATTCGCGCGGTTCAACTTCGGGCCTTGTGCGAAATCACGAAATCATTCACCTTGGAAAAACGCTCGGATGGCGGAATTGGCAGACGCGCTAGATTTAGGATCTAGTACCGAAAGGTGTGTGGGTTCGACCCCCTCTCCGAGCACCATCTTTATTGAACTCTTCACTCGAGAATAATATCTTGGAATGATTAAGCGACCGTCATAGTAGTTATTCAACAAATCCAACCCCATGGGACATATGCACAACTCCATCATCGACACGATCGGCCATACTCCTCTTGTGCGCCTCAACCGCATCACCAAGGATCTCCCGGCCACGATCGCCGTGAAGTGTGAGTTCTTCAATCCTCTCGGTAGTGTGAAGGATCGTATCGGCGCCGCGATGGTTGCCGATGCTGAGGCAAAGGGACTCATCAAGGAGGGAACCACGATCGTTGAACCAACCAGCGGCAATACCGGCATTGCGCTCGCCTTCGTGGCAGCTGCCAAGGGATATAAACTCATCCTCACGATGCCTGAGACGATGAGTCTCGAGCGCCGCACGCTCCTTGCCATGCTGGGAGCCCAGCTTGTTCTCACCCCAGGTTCCGAAGGGATGAAAGGCGCTATCGCCCGCGCGGAGCAGATCCTCAATGAGACTCCGAACTCTTGGATGCCGCAGCAGTTCAACAACGCCGCTAACCCCGCCATTCACGCCAAGACAACCGCAGAGGAAATCTGGGAAGATACCGACGGCAAGGTGGATATCCTTGTTTCGGCCGTTGGCACTGGCGGCACGATCACCGGTGTCGCGGAGGCCTTGAAGGCACGCAAGCCAAGCTTCCAGGCTGTCGCCGTCGAGCCCAAGGACTCTCCCGTCATCACTCAGACAAAGGCCGGTGAACCGGTGAAACCCGGTCCGCACAAGATTCAAGGGACCGGCGCCGGATTCGTACCGGGCAACCTCCATCTCGAGATCGTGGACGAGGTGCTCACTGTCACCAATGATGAGGCCTTCGCCATGGCCCGCCGACTCGCCAAGGAAGAGGGTATCCTCGCCGGCATCAGCTCGGGGGCGAATGTCCATGCCGCGATCGAGCTCGCCAAGCGTCCCGAGAATGCCGGCAAGCTGATCGTCACTATCGCCTGCTCGACAGGAGAGCGCTACCTCAGCACCGCACTCGCCGAGGAAGCCCGCGCCCAAGTCGGAGGCTAGGCCGAAATGATGAAGGATGAATGCAGAAGTATGAAAATTTCTCCTGCATCATCCTTGAGAAATCACCTCGCTCTTTCTGCTCTTGCGGATGATTTGAGGTTTTCATTTCCCCACTTTCATAATTCATAATTCATCCTTTCTTCCATGTCCTCCATCTTTACACCGCCCGAAGCCGATCAGGAAATCGCACCTCCTTCCGGAGTTGAATTACTCTGGCTGAAGCACCGCGGCACTCTACTCGGCGGAATCGGCGCTTTTGTAGTGATCCTGCTGATCACACTCGGCGTGATCGTCTCCAACAGGTCATCCGAAGAAGCCTCTGAGAACTTACTCTCTGGAGCCACCAACGACACGGCCCTCAACGAGGTGATGTCTAAATATCCCAAGACCCCCGCTTCGGCTGATGCCATGCTTCTACTTGCAGCCTCGCTACGAGATGCCGGTAAGCTGGAGGAATCGGACGCCCTCTACTCCCGTTTTGCGGAGACCTATCCCAAGAGCTCTCTCGCCGTTTCATCCCTTATCGGTCGCGCCTCCAATGCCCGCGTTGCCGGAAAAACGGAAGTCGCGCTGAACTCCTATCAGCAGGCCTCTTCAGGATTCCCGCAGTCTTATGGAGCACCATTCGCCCTCTTTTCCCAGGCCCGTCTTCTGGCCCAGCAGGGCAAGATGGAGGAGGCCAAGCGCGCGATTCAGGCCCTTGCCAGCCAGTATCCCTACTCTGCCTCGGCACAGGCAGCGGGCGCAGGCCCCCGCCAGCCACAGGCGCAGAACTAAGGATAAGACACAGAACGATACGCAGGGCTTATCGTTTAACTTTTTGTACATTTTGTTGCTTGACTGGATGCATTGTAATGCATCAGTAATTAAGGCGTCGTGAAACACATACCCCTCAAAACAGCCCTTCTCACCATCGCGATGGCCACAGGCCTCCATGCGCAAACCTCATCGATCCTCATCAAGTCCGGGGATACGATCAAAGGCATCTCCAACACCCCGGCCACGATCAACTCGATGAACTGGGTCACCATGAACGACATTGGTGGCATCTCCTTCCAAGGCTTCGCTACCGAGGCTAACAGAACCAATATCGTCACCAACCCTGTGACCCGAACAAATATCAGCGTCAGCATTCAATACACTAACGTGTTAACTTCGAACTCTATCATCCGTTTCCTCGGAACCGTGACCAACGTGGTCTATACAACAAACAACTGGAACGTGAACGGCATCACGAACGCCTACGTTAATAAGTTTGCTCAGATCAGTTTAACGACTAACCAGATCGGAACCACCAACTCGAATGCTCTCAGTTCGTTCACGAATACGTTTTACGCACCCCAGGGAGGGCGCAATGTTACGAATACATCGATCGCAACCACCAATATCATCTCTATAAATATAGCCCCGGGGCTTGCCTACTCGGGAATCTGGGCTTCCGACACAAATGGCTCCGTCAATCTGATGATCCGCTCGGGACAATCTTCTGGGATCTCGAATTCCACGATCAACTCTTTCTATAACCCCATCATCAACAACAACGGAGCCGTTGCAGTGGTCGGATATGCCACTGTCACCAATTCCGCGTCGACCACCAACGGATCCTTGACCAATGCCCTCTCCAACACCACCTCCATTTATCTCGCTCAGCAGGGCTCTACAAACCCTATCAGAGTGGCTTCTGTCGGGTATCCTGCCCCGGGAACCTCGGAAAATTTTACCTCGCTTGGCATCTATGCTGGATTCGGACTCCCTGACGTCGGCGGAGTCGTCTTCTATGGATCTGCTGGCACAAACCAAGGAATTTGGGTTCAGAACCCCGACACATCCGTGAGACTTGTGGCATTAACGGGCCAATCCATTACCGTTGGCTCCACCAACAAGGTCATTAGAAATTTCAACTTTAGTACATTCAACGGAAACTTCAGTCAAGACACCGGCGCCATCACTTACCAAGCCTACTTCTCTGATGGCACATCAGCTGCGGTGCGAGTAAATCGTTAAGTCATCGAAACAATCTTCTTAGGCAAGGCCGCTCTCCCTACGGGAAGGCGGCCTTCTCTTTTCTCCTCTAACTTGTCTGAGAAATCTTCCCGCCAGCCACAGGCGCAGAACTAAGGGGCTTTCGATTCATCGATCGGCTTATTGATGGCCGACTTTCCCTATTTCACTTGCGTGTAGTTGCATAGGTGAATAAATATTTAAGCATGAGGATCTCCTACCTGCTTGCACCATTGTTCTTGTTGGCATGGCATTCGAGTCAGTCTGCGACAACGACAGCGGTCGTATGGAGTGGTGCCTCCGCGCCTGGAGGCTCGGACTTTGGAGAATCTGCCTCCAACACATCCTATACCACCTTTGGGATTCCAGCCGTGAATGCGGCGGGGCAGGTCTCCTTCGGAGCCTCTGTTAACTCGCTCTTCTCGTGGCCTATTAACTCTCCACTAAGTGCCCCCACAATAAACCCTACGAAGCCTTCTGTGGGTATCGGGAGCAATTCCGTCGCGCCAACCCCAGGCACCCTGCTGCCGAAGCCAAAAACAACAAACTCCTGGAGTGGCATCTGGAATATCAGCACCAATGGAACCAAGAGCCTTGTCGCAAGAGTCGGCGCCCCCTTCATGGTAATGGATGGTGGTGGTTTCAGCACGCTTTCCGAACCCGTACTTAATAATGCGAATGTCAGCGCTTATGCGGGCACTTACTACGCGGGCTTCATCATGCCGCCAATTCTCCTTCCCGGTGCCCCGATCACGAATTTCTATTCCGGGTCGGGTGTCTGGACATCGGCCTCCTACTCTCCGGCCGCTTTCATGGGGGAGACGGCGCCCGGATACACCAATCCTTTCACGACAAGCGTGGGAACTCTCTCCAACCTTTTGAGTAATCAAACGCCCACCGGATTCCTACTTAGTAATTCCCCCGTCACCTTCACCAACTGGGTCAATTTCTCATCCATCGACCGGGTGGTTCTTCCGGATACAGGCGGAGTGATCCTCTCCGCAACGGTAGGCACAAGCAACTACTACTACCCTCCCGTGCCGACCAATCCTCCCTACATCATGCCAATGTATGTGGCCAGCCAACCGCTGACCCAGCACGGCATCTGGGCACAGTCCGGATCAGGAAGCCTTTCACTGGTCGCCAGGGAAGGCGAGTTGCTGAATATCGAGGGAAGTAACAAGACCGTGAAAACGATCTCCTTTCTCACATGCACCAACGAGGCGGGTGGGCAGAACCGCTCCTTCAATCAGAGAACCGGTGATCTGGTCTATTCGGCCCGCTTCGCCGATGGATCCCAAGCATTAATCCTGGAATCCTCAACCAATCTCGGAGGAGCTCCGATGCTGATAACCGCCACGGGCGATCGCGCGCCGGGATTTTCTTCCAACACTCTTTTCACTTCCTTTGGCAACCCGGTTCTCAATGCCTCCAATCATGTCGCCTTTCAAGCCAATGCCAGCAGCGTGACTAGCATCGGATACGGCCCCAAGATCGTCACTCCCGGATCTCCCGTGATTGATCCACTTCCGCCAAGCTATTGGAGTGGTATCTGGGCTGACGATGCCAAAGGCAATCTGCAACTCATTGTTCAAAGCCGCCGGACGGGTGGCGTTCCCTTTGTCGGAGGGAATGGGTTCACATTTATTTCCGATCCGGTCTACAACAACTCCAACAACGTCGCCTTCACCGGAACGTGGTACTCCGATGGTACTCCGGTGAAGAATGCCTTCAACGGAGGAACGGGTGTCTGGACTTCTCGCAATCTCACCAAGCCCGTCGCTTGGATCGGCCAGCAGGCTCCTGGTTATACCCTACCGCTAACGATCACAGTCAGTTCCCCTTATGCCTGGTCGACAAACAAAATCACCTTCGCCAGCATTCCGCCGATCTTCTCATCCTTTGATAGGATAGCCCTTCCTGATACCGGTCGACTCATCCTTTGGGCCACAGTAAGTGCCACCAATAATGTGCCACGTCCCCCGATCCCGGTTTCCAAGGGAGGAGTTACGGTTGTTACCCAGGAAATCCGCCAATCAGTGCTGAGCCAACATGGCATTTGGCTCCAGAATGCCAGCGGAGGACTCGATCTGGTGGTGCGTGAAGGCGCCACCCTTAACGTCAACGGAAAGATCCGGGTGATCGCTTCGCTTGCCACTGCATCCGCCGATGGTCCTACTGGAAGCCAAAGCCGCTCCTTCAACCAGACCACGGGAACCATCACCTACCGGGCAATCTTCACGGATGGCACTCAGGCCATCATGAAAGTTACCTTTCCCTAGTCGTGATTTTTTCGGCAATCTCTTCAGCCGGATAGGTCCAGATCTCGCTAAGAGTTGGGTGGTAATGAGGAATAAGGGCCAGTTGGCCTGCTGTTGCGTTGAAGGCCATCGCCACGACGATCTCATGGATAAGTTCCGATCCTTCAGGGCCCACCACCGCGCCTCCGAGAATGCGTCCATCGGCAGCATCAGCTATCAGTTTCACAAACCCGTCAGTCTCTCCCTTCACGATTGATTTGCCATGGTCGGCGAAGGGATAACTGGCTGTTACGACAGGGCGCCCTGACTCCCTGGCCTCCAGCTCTGTCATGCCACATGAGGCCATCTGGGGCTCCGTGAATGCGGCAAAGAGTTTCAGACGGTAATCCATCACCACGGGTGATCCGCCCTTCAGGAGCACAGCAGCATTCTTGGCGGCGGCCTCCCCCTGCGTGATGGCAATATGGACCACCTCATAAGGGCCGCAGCAATCACCGGCGGCAAAGAGATGACTCACCGTGGTGCGCTGCTCAAGATCGGTGCAGATAGCGGGCCCCTCGAGCGCCACACCGGCCTTATCAAGATCAAGACCTGCGAGATTTGGGCGGCGCCCCAGAGCATTCAGCACAATGTTGGCTTTCACCTGCTTCTTCTTATCCCCATGTTCAAAATGAATGCCGATATGATTACCCGATTGCTCGATCCGGAGCAGTCGGGTACCGCAGAGCACCTCCATACCTCGCTTGCGAAACGCCTCAGCCAAGGCATCAGCCACATCCCAGTCGCAGCCGGTCAGGAGCTGCGTGTTGCGCTGCAGGATCGTCACCTTAGTACCAAGCGACTCCAGGTAGTGGGCCATCTCGAGCGCCACGGGTCCACCCCCGAGCACGACTGCCGAAGCAGGTATCTTTGTCATCTCCAGCAGATCGTCACTGATAAGGCAGAGTTCGATTCCAGGGATCTGCGGTCGATTGATGACGGAGCCAGTGGCGATGCAGCCGCTTTTCAGATTGATAATCCTCTCCCCTCCCCCATGAAGGATAACGCGGAGTGAGTGAGGATTGAAAAATTCGGCACGACCACGGATAAAATCAAACTTCCCCCCCTCCAATTGCTCTTTCCTGTAGTCGGCAAACTCGGCGATCAGACGTCTCTTGCGTGCGATGATCTTCTCCGCATCGAATCCGATCTTCTCGGCACTCAGGCCGAACTCCCTAGCATGACGCAGGACACGGTACCGGTTGCCTGACTCGATCAGGGTCTTGCTCGGCATACACCCTCGGAGAATGCAAAGCCCTCCAACCTCCTCGCCCCCCTCGATCACCGCCGTGGAGAGCCCTAGAGACACAGCCGTCCTAGCGGCCGCATAACCTCCACTCCCACCCCCGATCACCACAAAATCATATTCCTTCATGCTTTCACTCTGAGGCTGAAATCTTGAATGTGGAACTCAGGAAATCAGGAACCCAAGATCCTTAAGCAATTCTGACAATGTAATAAGATCACCATTTCTGGAAACTACACTAGTCGCTCAAATAACTGCGCTCTACGAATCAATCCCTGATCCTTTCATTTTTCCTGAGTTCCTGAGTTCCATATTTTATCTCTGACCCCCAGATATGGTGCTCGTACTGCGATGAGACATCCAGATCGTGTGTACGGAGCCAAAAAAGCGTTGCCCACCCCCTCTCGCGTCCCTACCCTTCTGGGAATTACAAATCCGCCCTTTCCCCGGGCATTCCGACACTCTCCCATGGCTAAAAAAGAACCTGCAGAACCCATCATCCCCCTCGACGACTCCGATATTCCTGAGAAGCAGGACACGGCTGGTGGTGAGGAATACGGAGCCGCCCAAATCGACAAACTTGAGGGACTCGAGGCCGTCCGTAAGCGCCCCGGCATGTACATCGGCGATCCCGATGAGCGTGGACTCCACCACTGCGTCTTCGAGGTTCTTGATAACTCCATCGACGAGCATCTTGCTGGCTACTGCACACGTGTCGAGGTCTCCATTCACTCCGACGGATCGGTCTCCATTCGCGACAACGGCCGCGGTATTCCGGTGGAGATCCATCCCAAGTTCAAGATCCCGACCCTCGAACTCGTCATGACCAATCTCCACGCCGGCGGCAAGTTCGGCCAGGGAGCCTACAAGTACTCGGGCGGTCTCCACGGCGTCGGCGCGAAGTGCGTCAACGCCCTCTCCACTTGGTTCAAGGTCGAGGTCATGCGTGAGGGGAAGGTCCACTTCATGGCCTTCTCCCAGGGTAAGACCACCCAGCCACTCACTGTCCTCAGCGAACTGAAGAACAAAAAGCAGACCGGCACCTTCGTCACCTTCCTGCCCGATCCTGAGATCTTCACGATCACTACCACCTTCAAGTTCGAGCGACTGTCCGGCCGCCTCCGCGAGCTTGCCTTCCTGAACCCCGGCATTGAGATCGTCCTCACCGACGAGCGCGACGACGAGGAGCATCGTCCCCGCCACGAAACTTTCCTCTACAAACACGGCATCGTGGAGTTCGTGCGTCAGCTTGGCGAGACCCGCCAGATCCTCCACCCGAAGCCGATCGTCATCTCCCGCCAGCGCGACGAGATCTTCGTCGACGCCGTCCTGCAGTATAACGACTCCTACACCGACCAGATCCTCTGCTTCGCGAATTCCATCCCGAATCCCGACGGAGGCACCCACCTGACCGGCATGAGGACCGCCCTCACCCGCGCGATCAACCAGTACGCCAAGGCCAACAATATCCTCAAGGAGAAGGACCCCGCCCTCTCCGGTGACGATGTGCGCGAGGGACTCACCGCTGTCTTGAGCGTCAAGCTTCCAAACCCCCGCTTCGAGTCCCAGACCAAGGTCAAGCTGGTCAACACCGAGGTGGAGGGCGTCGTGAACTCCTCCATCTACGAGGGGCTCATGGATCACTTCGATCAGAACCCCCCGGTCGCCAAGAAAGTCATCGAGAAGGCCCTCACCGCAGCCCGCGCCCGCGAGGCGGCCCGCAAGGCCCGTGAGACCGTCCGTAAGAGCGCACTCACAGGCGGTGGACTACCCGGCAAACTGGCCGACTGCTCCGAGCGCGACCCCGCTCTCACCGAGCTCTACATCGTCGAGGGTGACTCCGCAGGTGGCTCCGCGAAGCAGGGCCGCGACCGCCGCTTTCAGGCTATCCTCCCGATCCGAGGCAAGCTTATCAATGTGCAGAAGGCCCGTCTCGATAAGGTCCTCCAGAACACCGAGATCCAGACCATGATCACCGCGATCGGCACGGGCATCGGTGATGGTGATCAAGAAGGTGCCTTCAACATCGAGAAGCTCCGCTACGGACGCATCGTCATCATGACAGATGCCGATGTCGATGGATCCCACATCAGGACCCTGCTCCTTACTTTCTTCTACAACCAGATGCCACAGCTCATCCGCCGCGGTCACATCTACATCGCCCAGCCACCACTCTACCAGATCAAGAGGAAAAAGCGCGAAGAGTATGTCGACGACGACGTTCAGCTCAACCGCATCCTGATCTCTCTCGGAGCCGAGGAACTAAAACTCATCTCCATGCCCGACAAGAAGGAGATCGCAGCAGCCCCCTTCAAGGAGATTCTGGAGCTTCTGGACAGGCTTGAGAAATCGAGCGAGGCCGTTCGCCGTCTGGGTGGTGACTTCGAGGCCTACCTCCACGCCCGCTCGGCTGAGGGAGTCCTCCCCTCCTACCTGGTTGTCATTCGCGCCGGCAACGAGGAGACTGTCGAGTATTTCCACAATGAGACGGATCTCCGCGACTTCACAGCAAAGAACATTGATCTCAACCTCTTCGATGCAGAACCTGCGGAGGGTGAGAACGGCGAGAGTGGAAGCGGAGCCATCGTAGAAAAAGTCGCCAAGGCTGACAAGAACCCCCGTCGCCGCCGTGCCCGTCTCGTCGAGATCCATCAGTCCAAAAGCATCGAGAAGCTCATGGGAGAACTTAATAAGAAAGGCTTCAAGATCGAGCACTACGCTGACAGCAAGACCCCTCTCTTCCACCTCGTCGACGGAGAAACTACCCACGAGATCTTCGCCATCCCACGTATCCTCGAAATGGTAAAGGAAGTCGGCCGCCGCGGCGTCCAGGTCAAACGATTTAAGGGTCTTGGTGAAATGAACGCCAAGGAACTCTACGAGACCGCCATGAATCCCGAACGTCGCCGCTTCCTCAAGGTGGAACTGAACGACGATAACGCTCTCGAGGCTGGTCGCATGTTCGACATTCTTATGGGCGACGTGGTTGAGCCACGCAGGATCTTTATCGAAGATAACGCCCTGAACGTCCGCAATCTGGACGTGTAGGTCCTTCGGCTCAATGCGGTGCGCTTACTCACTGGCAGTATAATTTAGTACAATTCACTCGAGGTGACTAAACTGCGCCGAAAATATTTTACCAACCTCAAAGATCCAGAATCGACAGAGACGGCAATTTTTGCCATTTTAACTCTGATGAAACACCTCCTCTCCTTCTCACTCCTCGCAACCGTTGCTCTCTCGCTCTCCGCTTGCCACACCATCAAAGGTGTTGGTCAGGACGTCAGCGCTGCAGGCCACGATGTCTCGAAGGCCGCAAACAAGGTCGAGCAGAAGATCAACAACTGATCTGACTCAAACCATAACTTACCAAAGGCCGCGTAGGGAAACCTGCGCGGCCTTTTGTCTGCCCATCTTTTGCATTTTATACCCTTCATAATTCATCATTCATGACTCATCCTTTATGCATTATGAGCATCGGCCCCATCTCCAACTTCATCGAGCATCACTACCGTCACTTCAACGCCGCGGCGCTGAAGGATGCAGCGCATAGCTACACGGCCCATCTCGACAAGGGAGGCTCAATGTTCCTTACGATGGCAGGGGCGATGAGCACTGCGGAACTCGGCCTTTCGCTTGCCGAGATGATCCGCCAAGACAAGGTCCATGCCATCTGCTGCACGGGTGCGAATCTTGAGGAGGATGTCTTCAATCTCGTTGCGCATGAGTTCTACGAGCGCGTACCGAACTACCGTGATCTAACGGGTGCCGACGAGGTGGCCCTGCTTGAGCGCCACATGAATCGCGTTACCGATACATGCATCCCCGAGATGGAGGCGATGCGCCGCATCGAGTCGGCAGTCCTTGCGGAGTGGGAGGCAGCCGATAAGAAAGAAGAACGTATTTTTCCCCATGAGTTCATGTACCGCATCCTGCTGAGCGGGAAGCTCGAGTATCAGATCGACCCCAAAAACAGCTGGCTGATGGAGGCCGCCAAGAAAAACCTCCCGATGTTCGTTCCTGGATGGGAGGACTCCACCCTCGGCAATATGTACGCCGGACACGTCATCAGCGGCGATGTGAAGAATGTCCATACCGTCCGCACCGGCATCGAGTACATGATTGCGCTCGCCGACTGGTACACCAAGAATTCCAAGCCACTCACCTCAAGCGCCGGAACGGGCCGCCATGCCGATTCTCCGGACGGCTCGATTGGATTCTTCCAGATCGGAGGCGGTATCGCAGGAGACTTTCCCATCTGCGTCGTTCCGATGCTCCACCAGGATCTCCAGCGTCCAGAGATTCCGCTTTGGGGCTATTTCTGCCAGATCAGCGATTCCACCACCAGCTACGGAAGCTACTCAGGTGCGGTACCGAACGAGAAGATCACCTGGGGCAAACTCGGTATCAACACACCGAAACACATCATTGAATCGGACGCCTCGATCGTGGCCCCACTCGTCTTCGCATTGATTCTAGGCTGGTAATCCGCCGCAGAGGCGGCCGCTAGAAGACATTTAATTCCGCGTCTTCAACTCAACGACGTCATGTGGGGAGGCCTCGCGCTGGCCGGCCGGACTAACGCGGATGTAGCGGGCCTTCTCGCGGAGTTGAGCCAGATTCTCGGCACCAAGATATCCCATGCCACTCTGGATGCCGCCGATGAGACTCGCGAGCACACGGTCCACGGGCCCGCAGGCTTCTTTGAGCGCCTCAACTCCCTCAGCTGCCACCTTGCGCGTGGTGTCGGCTTTATCATGGCCATAGCGCGCGGCGCTTCCCACCTTCATGGCTGAGAGACTCCCCATTCCGCGGTACTGTTTGTAGAGCTTGCCACCTATCTCGACGACCTCGCCCGGAGACTCGGTGCAGCCTGCGAACATACCACCGCAGATAACCCCCTGGGACAAGGTGAGTGCCTTCACAATATCACCCGACTTGGTGATGCCACCATCGGCCAGGATAGAAACCCCCTTGGCTTTAGCGGCTTGAGAGCAGATATAGAGGGCAGTCATCTGGGGAATGCCGACACCCGCCACGATGCGCGTGGTGCAAATGGAACCGGGTCCCTGACCGATCTTGATGATATTCGCCCCGCAGTCGGCAAGATATTCCACGCCCGCCGCACTGGTGACATTCCCGGCGATGATCGGCAGTTTCGGAAACGCATCGCGAACGACCCTCACGGTGTCGCCGACCCCCTTGCTGTGGCCATGAGCTGTAGAGACGGCGATCACGTCGATACCCCGCTCCACGAGGGCTCCGACATGGTTCAGGATGCGCTCACGATCCAGTTCTCCGAAGGCATTGCGAGTGGCAGAGACAGCAGCCCCGCAGATCAGGCGAAACCGGGAATCACGGGCCGGCTTGAACTGGGCCTTGCGTTCCTGAGTGATCTTTTCGACATCGCTCATGGTGATCAGTCCGTGGAGACGGTCGTTATCATCGACAACGAGAAGCTTGTGTATGCCGACATGCTCGGTGAAGAACTTGTCGACTACGGCGATCGGATCCTTCCCGAGTTCCTTCCGAGAGAGAGTGCGGACCTGATCGCGCGGTGTGAGCGCCTCGGAAACCTTTTTGGAGGCATAGCGGGGCTTAACCACATGACCGGAGAGCAGACCGACGAGTTTTCCCTGAGCATCCACGACAGGGAAGGTACTGAACCCAAATCCCTTCTCCTCGATAAGTTGCAGGACATCACCGATCAACTGGTCGGGTGATACCTTGATGGGATCCTGGATCAATCCCTGCACGTGGTATTTGACCCGACTGACCTCATGCAATTGGTCCTTCTCGGGCATATTGTAGTGGATGAGCCCGAGAGCGCCGTTAAGCGCCATGGCTATCGCAAGTCGTGACTCCGTGACTGTATCCATGTCAGCGGAGACGACAGGGATATTCAGATGAAGGGTATCAGTCAGTCGCGAATCAAGCTGTGTCTGGCTGGGCAGCACCTCCGAGTAAAGGGTCGCAAGCGTGACATCATCGAAAGTCAGCCCGATATCTGCATGGGCGTTAAAAAAGGAGTCAGCCCCCCGGTAGAAAATCTCGTCAGGATTACGTGTCGCTGCCATGAAGGAAGCTGCCTTTCATGCGGCCTCTTTGGCAAGAAATTTCCGGCCGACTGAAGTCAATCTATCTCAGATCTCCTTCAAATCGCCTTTGCGATGGCATCGCCCATCGCGACGGTGCCGACCTTTGTCGTTCCCTCGGACCAGATATCCTCGGTACGAAGACCGAAAGCAATCACCGCGCGGACAGCTAAGTCGATAGCCTTGGCGGCCTCAATCTCGTTCAGCGAGTGCCGAAGCATCATTCCGACACTCAGAATCTGGGCGATTGGGTTGGCAATTCCCTTGCCGGCAATATCGGGCGCGGTGCCACCGCTCGGCTCATACATGCCGAAACGGCGAGACTCGCCCTTGGACTGACCAAGACTAGCGCTGGGGAGCATACCTAGCGATCCCGCGATCATCGCCATCTCGTCACTCAGGATGTCGCCAAAGAGGTTCTCGGCCAGGACCACGTCGAACTGCTTGGGGTTCTTGATGAGTTGCATCGCTGCATTATCGACGTAGAGGTGGGAGAGGGTTACATTAGGATACTCCCTGGCGATCTCGCTCACCGTGCGGCGCCAGAGGATACCGTTCTGGAGCACGTTGGCCTTGTCGATGGAAGTCAGTTTCTTACCACGGCCACGTGCGGCTTCAAAGGCGACCCTAGCGATCCGCTCGATCTCGCTCTTTTTGTAGACCATCGTATCTACCGCAATGGGATCGGCCGCATTTTCATCGGTATCCTTGAGATATTTCGGCTCGCCGAAGTAGAGCCCCCCCGTGAGTTCGCGCACGCAGAGCACATCCACTCCACCAGCCACCGTATTGGGATGAAGAGGGGAAGCATGCACCAACTCCGGCAGGCAGATGCAGGGACGAAGATTGGCAAAGAGTCCGAAGTGCTTTCGTAGCGGAAGCAATGCCCCGCGCTCGGGCTGCTCATTCGGGGGGAGATTCTCCCACTTGGGACCACCGACAGAGCCAAAGAGTATTGCATCGCTCTCTTCGCAAACCTTCAGGGTCTCTGCAGGTAGGGCTTTGCCGATCTGGTCGATTCCAGCACCCCCCACAGGCATCGCAGTTTCCAGAAGAGTGAATCCGAACTTCTTTTCGACAACACGTAGGACCTTGGCGGCTTCTGCCATGACTTCGGGACCAATACCGTCTCCGGCTAATACTGCGATACGGTAAGTGTTGCTCATGGGATTAAGGTGATTAGTTGAAGAGTTGAAGGGTTTAAAAGGAAATCAAGCATGAGACACAAGAATTGGTCAAAGGTAGAGCCTCTTCTTTGTGTAACTATTTTAACACTTTCACGCTTCAACCGTTCATGGCATTCGCTATGAACGCACTCACCTTTTCTGGATCCTTGTTGCGGGGAGCTGATTCGACACCACTGGCGACATCGACGGCATGAGGTCGAACGGTCACCACGGCTTCGGCCACATTCCCGGGAGTGAGCCCTCCGGCAAGGATCACTCGCTTCTCGGGATGGTCCCCAACAAAGCGGCCGGCCAGTCTCCAATCAATGGTGTGACCGCTCCCTCCGTAGGTTCCTGGAACAGCGGCATCGAGAAGGAGCCAAGGGGTTTCAAAAGCGGTCGCCGCCTCAATGTCCCCTTCCGAGCGAATCCGCAGAGCCTTGATCCAGTAAGGAAATCGGGCTCCCTCAGTAGCGCAGAACTCAGGAGACTCGTCCCCGTGAAACTGAATGGCATCGAAGCAGAGGGCCTCGCGGAGTCGTACAAGTAAGCTCTCCTCGGGATTCACAACCACCGCCACAAGAGCACTATCGGGATAGTCTTTCTTTAGCTTTTCGATCCAAGATAGATCAGCCTCCTCGGGAATGGAGCGAGGAGAGGGTGGATAGAAATTGAATCCCAAGGCTCCAGCTCCTGACTCGATCGTCCGGAGGGCATCCTCATAAGAAGTAATGCCACAGATCTTCGGTGCCGCGGGCGTATGGTCGAAGAAGGGAATAACTCGGGAATAGCTCACAGCGATGAAGGGGATGAATAAGATAAGTAAATGTCCAAGGAGTCATCTCACCTCTTTTATCCCCTTTATCGCTACGAATCTTCCGAAACTACCCTGCCCTCCGCCTGCTTCATCTGGTTCATCTGCTGATGGTGAGTGACGGTATAGACGCGCCCATCGCTTGCCAGGAAAAAGCTGCTCAGGATCCAACTGATCAGCCCAATGATAATTCCTGCAAAAAGAGCGCTCCAGAAACCATCAACATGGAATCCAGGAATCACGGCCGAGACAAAGAGCAGCAGGAGCGCATTAATTACCAGAATGAAAAATCCCATGGTAACGATGATAAAGGGGAGGCTCAGCAGAAGGAGCACCGGGCGGACCAAGGCATTGATGATCCCCAGAAGTAAAGCTGCTCCGACAAGAGTCTCCGTGGAGCTGTAGGAGATCCCTGGAATGAGATGAGAAGCACCCATGACGGCGAGGGTCGTGATCAGCCAGCGGATGAGAAATTCCTTCATACTCATAGGCTACATCCTAATGTAACGAAATTGGCAGAAAAAATCTTTCGACGCCTCGTTAACGTGGCATACTCTTTGCTCACAGGGAGTAACATCTATGGCCATTAAAAAATCCCCATCCGCTAATAAAGAGCTGGCGTCATCCGCTAAAAAAATCGCTCCTAAAAAGGTTGCTTCGTCCAAGGCCGCCATAGCTGTGAAATCTAAGGCAACTACTCGAAACAAGCGCGCGTCAGCGAAAAGCGACTCCAAGCTGCCCCCCTCATTCACAATGGATCAAAAGTCATTCGTCAAAGAACCGGTGATCTCCCACGATGAGATCGCCCTGCGCGCCTACTTCATTGCGGAACGACGTCAGAAAATGGACTGGGCCAGTGATTCCCATACGGATTGGGCAGATGCGGTTGCTCAACTCAAGGCAGAGGCACTCGAGAAACCACTCAAGAAGCGTTGAAGTTGGCTTCAGCTAAGTCTTCCGTCCCGTCGCCAGGATCGTCTGAAAATTCGGTGCCTGCTGCTCGCGAGCCACAATGCTCACCTCGAGGTCGTTGAAGCCGGACTTCTCCAGCATCGCGTGGAGTTCCACGCCGGAGAAGCCGAGCCAGACATGAGCGTAGAGTTCCTTGGCCTGTTCGTAAGTATGACTGGCCAGATCAAGGATGAGGATACGTCCTCCCGGTTTGAGGATAAGAAAGGCGCTTTCCACAGCACGCTGCGGACGAGCCGCATGATGGAGAGCTTGGCTGAAGAGGACTACATCGACCGAGCCTGACTCGATCGGAGGCTCCTCGAGATCACCGAGGCGGTATTCCAGATTGGCATAGCCGTTTTCCGTTGCGATGCGGGCGCCGTACTCGACCATCTTCGGCGAGTTATCGATCGCAATGACTTGCTTGGCGGTACGGGCCAGAAGTTGCGAAAGCGTCCCCTCTCCCGCTCCCATGTCGGCGATGACCATGGGAGGCATGAGACGGAGCAACCCATGGGCGAGTGCCTGCCAGGAACGTCCCGGCACGTAGGTGCGGCCGAACTTTCCGGCGAGCTTGTCAAAGTAATCAGCCGCGCGGTCCCGTCGTTTGTTGAGAACGAGCTGGAGCGCGTGACGATCGCACTCTCCCTCGGGAAGCTCGGAAACGGCAGCAGTGACGGCATCCCGCAGCGGGGCGA
Organism: uncultured Spartobacteria bacterium; assembly: GCA_903858595.1. Taxonomy (GTDB): domain Bacteria; phylum Verrucomicrobiota; class Verrucomicrobiia; order Chthoniobacterales; family UBA6821; genus UBA6821. Next base: position 18,530 of record CAIOJL010000058.1, read on the forward strand.
TCGCCGAAACCACGGCGGCGTAGTAGATATTCTTGCCCACACGACGATCGAGGACGAGACCCTGACGGCGAAGCATTCCCAGACTGGCCGAGATACGTGATTGTCCCATCCCGAGAGCCTCCTGCAGCTCTGCCACCGAGAGCTCCTCCTCAAGCAGAAGTGCCAGTAGACGCAGACGGGTCGGCTCGGAGAGAGCTCGGAGGGATTGGAGTATTGACGCCACACCCATAGACATATACATATATCTTCATAAGTAAAGACGACATCGTTCTGCCGGCTCTGCTTGGAAAACAAGAAACTCTAACCCCACGATCCCATGTCACGCAGCTACATCTTTTCTTCCGAATCTGTCGGCGAAGGCCACCCCGACAAAGTTTGCGACACCATTTCCGATGCCATTCTCGACGCCTGCCTGACACTGGATCCAACCAGTCGAGTCGCCTGCGAGACCTATGCCAAGAGCAATATCGTCGTGATCGGCGGGGAGATTACGGTTCCCAAACTCAAGAATAAGCCCCTGGAATCCGCTCTGAATCTTGGAAAGATCGTCAGAGATGCGATCCGCGAGATCGGTTATCACCACAACGACGACGTCTTCCACGCCGACACTGTCTTTATCAATAACATCATCACCTCACAGAGCCCCGACATCGCTCAGGGCGTCGATGCCAAGAAGGCCGAGGGAAAGAAGACCGCCGAGCAGGGTGCCGGCGATCAGGGGCTGATGTTCGGCTACGCCTGCGACGAGACGCCCGAGCTCATGCCCGCGCCAATCATGTACGCCCACCGCCTCGGTCGCGAACTCACCCGCCTCCGCAAGAACGGCGCGGCCAAGTGGCTCCGTCCCGATGCGAAGAGCCAGGTCTCCGTCGAGTATGTTGATGGCAAGCCAACCCGCGTCGTCAATGTGGTGATTTCCACCCAGCACGCCGAAGGAACCTCCCACAAGGAGATTGAGAAGTTCTGCATTGAGAAAGTGATCCGCAAGGTCATCCCCGCTAAGATGCTCACCAAGAAAACCGAGTTTCTCATCAATCCAACCGGCCGCTTCGTCATCGGGGGACCTCAGGGGGACACCGGCCTCACCGGCCGCAAGATAATCGTCGACACCTATGGCGGAATGGGGCGTCATGGCGGTGGTGCCTTTTCAGGGAAAGATCCCACGAAGGTTGACCGCTCGGCCGCCTACATGGGCCGCTATGTTGCCAAGAACGTGGTCGCCGCCGGCCTAGCCGCCCGCTGCGAGGTGCAGTTCGCCTACGCAATCGGACATCCCGATCCCGTCTCGATCCACATAGATACTTTCGGCACCGCTACGGTCCCCGAGCAGGCAATCGAGATCGCGGTGAAGAAGACCTTCGGCTTCAAGCCCTCCGAGATCATCAGCCAACTTAAGCTGCGTCGCCCCATCTACTCCAAGACCACGAACTATGGTCACTTCGGCAAGAATGACGCCGACATCACCTGGGAGAAGACCGACAAAGCCGTTGCTCTCAAGAAGGCTGCTCTTTCAGCCGCCAAACTCAAATAACCCAATCACTCATTACCAACACCCGATCACCTAACCCCTACAATCATGACCAACACCACCGATTACAAAGTAGCCGACATCACCCTAGCCGAATGGGGACGCAAGGAGATTAGCATCGCCGAGCAGGAGATGCCCGGTCTCATGTCGATAAGAAAAAAGTACGCACAGGAAAAGCCCCTCAAGGGAGTTCGCATCACTGGATCTCTCCACATGACCATCCAGACTGCGGTCTTGATCGAGACTCTCACCGAGCTCGGAGCCGATGTACGCTGGGCCAGTTGCAACATCTTCTCGACCCAGGATCAGGCCGCGGCGGCCATCGCCGTCACCAGCGTACCTGTATTCGCATGGAAGGGCGAGAGCCTCGAGGAATATTGGTGGTGCACCTACAAGGCCATCTCCTTTGATGGCGGCAAGGGCCCCCAGATGGTCGTCGATGACGGCGGTGACGTGACACTCTTGCTCCACAAGGGCTACGAACTCGAGGATGGTGACGACTGGGTCAATACCCCCTCCGGCAACCACGAAGAGCAGGTCATCAAGGACCTCCTCAAGCAGGTCTACAAAGAGAATCCGACCCGCTGGCACGACATGGTCAAGGAATGGCGCGGGGTCTCCGAGGAGACTACCACCGGCGTCCATCGTCTCTACAAGCTCCACGAGAAGGGCAAACTACTCGTTCCTGCCTTCAACGTGAACGACTCCGTCACCAAGTCGAAGTTCGACAACCTCTATGGTTGCCGCCACTCGCTAGTCGACGGACTGAACCGCGCCATTGACGTCATGATCTCCGGCAAGGTCGCCGTCATCTGCGGCTACGGCGATGTCGGCAAGGGCAGCGCCCAGTCACTCCGCGGACAGGGAGCCCGCGTCATCATCACCGAAATCGATCCGATCAATGCCCTCCAGGCTGCGATGGAAGGCTACGAGGTCACAACGCTTGAGGATACCCTTGGTCGTGCCGACATCTACGTCACCACCACAGGCAATGTCGGTGTCATCAGCTTCGAGCACATGAAGCGCATGAAGGACCAGGCAATCATCTGCAACATCGGACACTTCGACAACGAGATCGAGGTCGACAAGCTCCAAGCAGACAAGACAGTCAAGCACACCAACATCAAACCTCAGGTCGACAAGTACACCTTCCCAAGCGGCAAAGAGATCTTCCTTCTTGCCGAGGGACGCCTTGTGAATCTCGGCTGCGCTACCGGTCATCCGAGCTTCGTCATGAGCGCCAGCTTCAGCAACCAGACCCTGGCCCAACTTGAGCTCTGGAAGAACCGGGAGACCTACAAGCCTGGCGTCTATGTCCTACCCAAGATCCTCGACGAGGAAGTAGCCCGCCTCCACCTCGATAAGATCGGAGTGAAGCTCACACAGCTCACCAAGGAGCAGGCCGAGTACCTCGACGTTCCTCTTGCAGGTCCCTACAAAGCCACTCACTACCGCTACTAGTCGCAAAGCGACTAGTGGCGAATAGTGAAAGGTTAAAGGGTTAGAAGGTTCAACAAATGAGCCCCGGTCAGCAATGGCCGGGGCTTTTTTATGGGTTGAATCAGGCTAGAGGCGCGACCAGCCCCTCTAGCGAAAGAGTCTTCCCCATCGCAAACCCATCTTCATTCCATGAAACGCTTTACAGAATGAAACCGCTACCTAGTCGATCCTTAAAGATGTCTTAAGGTATTTATGGTGAGGATAATAGGCAAGGTATTTGCTTGATTGGATTGCGAATAAAGGGCCGTGAGGCCTACCAAACCCCGTAAATCGAGCGCGATGAAATCCAGATTTCAACCAA
>CAIOJL010000059.1 GCA_903858595.1 uncultured Spartobacteria bacterium
CCATCACGCCTTCGTCCTTGAGGTAATGGAAGCCGTGCAACAGGAAGGCAAAGTCGGCGGCAGACTTGGGGGCGAGGCCGTGGCTTTTGAAGCGCACGTCATCGGCTAGGGCATCGGTCGGTTCCCATCGGTAACTGAAAGGAGGATTGGCCACGATGGCATCGAAGCTCGGCTTCTTCGCGGGATTCTGCTCCCGCATCGTGTCCCACTCGTTTAGCAGGGTATCGCCGTGAAAGATCTCGAACTCCGCGCCCTTCACCCCGTGTAGCAGCATGTTCATGCGGGCGAGGTTGTAGGTAGTGATGTTCTTCTCCTGGCCGGAGATTTTGCCAATGGTGCCACCGGCTCTATTCATCTTCTTTCGGACATTCAGGAGGAGGGAGCCCGAGCCGCAGGCCATGTCCAGCACGCTGTCCAGCCGCTTCTTGGTGCCGGTCTTCGGTTCCTGGCTGTCCAGCGTCACGATGGCTGAGAGAATGTCGGAGATCTGCTGAGGGGTGTAGAACTCGCCCGCCTTCTTGCCAGATCCCGCGGCGAATTGGCCGATCAGGTATTCATAGGCATCACCCAGCGCATCGGTATCGGTGGAGAAATCAGCCAGCCCCTCGGCGATCTTCTGGATGATGGTGCAGAGCTTGGCATTCCTGTCGGCATAGGTCTTTCCTAGCTTGGGGGAACTCAGGTCGATCTCGGAGAACAGGCCTTGAAAGGTACTTTCGAAGGATTCTGTCTCGATGTATTTGAAGCCCGCTTGCAGCGTGTTCAGCAGCTCAGCGTTCTGGGTGCGGGCCTGGTTGGCGATGCTGTTCCAGAGGTGCTCCGGCTTGATCACGTAGTGCACCTTGCGGCGCATCTGCTTCTCGAACTCCGGTATGTCGTCCACGTTGTTCGCATACCAGAGCGCCAGCGGCACCTTGCGGGTGTCGTCGACCACATCGGGGTAATCCCTCCCCAGTTCCTTCTTCGCTGCCGTCTCGTAGTTGTCGGAGAGGTAGCGCAGGAAGAGGAAGGAGAGCATGTAGTCACGGAAGTCATCCGCATCCATGGCCCCGCGCAGTTGGTCGGCGATGCTCCAGAGCGTGTTGCCGAGTTGAGTCATAGAATTGAGAAGTGAGAAATGAGAAATGAGAAATTCATGAGGATTTCAGTTTTTTGACGATGGTTGTGAGGATGGCGACAAGTTGATTCGCCTCGTCGAGGAGGGGTGTGAGTTGCCGTTCTGGGAGAATATCCGCAGCGAGGAGGAGGCGCAGCCAATAGTAGGTCTCGCGGGCTTCTTTGAGTGAAATAGAGACTTTGGAAAGAAAATCGGCGCGGCTTTGTCCACCCTTGGATTCTTCGAGATTGGCACCGACCGAAGTGCCGGAGCGAAGCAACTGATTCGCCAGCGTGCGCGACACCCCTGGCTTTCCGTCCAACACTTGGCACAGCTTTACCACCCGCACCGCAAAGGTAAAGGCACGCTCTCCAATTTCCTGTGGTTCCTCACTCATTTTTCTAAATACAAATTCTCACTTCTCACTTCTTCCGTCTCTTGAGTTTTGTTTCCAAGGCTTTCAGGTCGGCCTCATCCTGTTGATCGGCTTCGATGGCCTCACGTTTTTTGCGGTCTTGGTCGAA
>CAIOJL010000060.1 GCA_903858595.1 uncultured Spartobacteria bacterium
CACTTTTTACTTCGCCTGCGAACTCGTCGCTCGGCCCTTTTCTGACTCAAGTTTGACGGCCCTTGCCTCCCGAAAAGCCATGCCGCCCTCCGGGCCCCGCTTTGCGGGCTCTACCGCGCCCGTTCCCACGGACTTGGTTCAAGTTTCATCCCTCCCATCTCCCCCTGCCGCCCCTCTGACTCAGGTTTGCTAGCCCGGCCGTTGCTCCGCATTTGAACTCGGGCGGGCCCACGCCACTCGCCCCTGCTGGGGCTGCTTCGCAGTCCTACCTCCTCCACCCAGTCGGAGGTTTGTTACGGCAGGTTAAATCTTCTATCACGCTCGGACCTAGCGCTTTCTTTTGATGAGTCTCTCGTATTCAGAGTGGTTTCCAATCCAGAACCAAACCACGGTATCTCCGTCCGCGATGCCAAGCGCTCTATAGTTGTCCGTGATACGGGCTGACCAGTAGTTCTGTACTCGCTTAAATTGAACTGATGGATGTTTTACATCCCGAAGCCACAGCCGATACTGCTTTGTCGTGCTCCTTTGAATCTCCTCACTTAATTCCTGAAAACAAGCCCAGAAGGAACCCGATGCCCTACTGTGCATCGCCGGGAAATGGAGTCGTCTTCCCAGCACGATGCTCTTCTATCGCGGATCGAGCGAGTTCATCCAACTTGCCACCAATCAAATCTTCCTCAATCTGGGAATCCCAAGCCTGAGCAAACCTCTCAGCAAGCCACCCCGTGAGAACAAAAAACTCCTCGCGAGGAAGTTTTTCGATGGCTGTCTCAATCTCTTCAACAGTGCTCATGATTTAATTTTATCCTCCATCCGAATCCTGTCAACAGGCCTCTGGTAACTCTTCGCACAGCTCAGAGGAGTAAAAGGTAAGAAGGTTAAAAGTAGCAAAGTTAGAACCGGCACTCATTTTCCCACATTGACGCCACTTCCTTTGCCTCAGCATCTCCCGATGCCTTCGTCCCTTTCGGGACTGTCCACGCTGAGGCTGGACAGGCTACGCCGTGGCCCCCTGCCACTCGGCGGTCGGAAGCCGTGGCGCCCCTCACGGGGCTACCTTCGGTAATACCGGAGCATGGGGATGCTCGGGATAGCCTACGCTCAGCGTAGCCCGTAGGGAGCTACTCGCGGGCGAGAGAGCTGCAATCTACCGCGCCTCCCCCCATGAGGCTTGGTTCCCACTTTTGCACCTTTTACCTTCCCACTTTTTACTTCGCCCGCGACGTCGTCGCTCAGGCAACGATCACACAGAGTAAATTCGGGATCTATGCCCGACAGTGACGAGTGAAATCTCATTTTGCTCGAGATGATAGAGATAGATGACCCTATAATCACCCACCCTTAACTTAAATTCACTTCTACCCTGCAGCCTTTGGTGAGGATAAGTAGCAAGGCGGCTCCCAAGATCGTGAATTTTACTCGAAAGTCTATCCTGAATAGACTGGGGCAGCTTTAGGAAGATCTCATCGAACTCTCGAGAGTAGATTTCCGTTGCCTGCGCCACAATCAAGCGCCCTTAACGACTCGGCATCTTCCCTCTTTGAGATCTGAAACTCCTCGGTCAATGCTAGCCAAAAACTCTGGGCTCAGCTGTGCATGATCCTCCAAGTATTCATTGATCCAGTCCTGCAACTCCAGAACTTCTGTAACAGAAAGCTCTGAAACCTTGCTTTCGATTAGCTCCAAAGTGCTCATCGTTTAATTTTATCCTCTAATAATATCCTGTCAATAGACCTCTGGTAACTCTTCGCACAGCTCAGAGGAGTAAAAGGTAAGAAGGTTAAAGGTAAGAAGTGAGACTGTTGGGCTGTTGGGCTTTTGGCCCGGCCGTTGATTGCCTCGCCGCCCTTCTGACTCAAGTTTGACATTTCAAGTTTCAGCTTTCAGCTTTCAGCTTTGCTAGCCCGGCCGTTGCTCCGCAGCCGTTACGGCACGCTTCTCCCTTCTGACTCAGGTATCACGTTTCAAGTTTCATCCCTCCCATCTCCCCCAGCCGCCCTCCGGGCCCCGCTTTGCGGGCTCTACCGCGCCCGTTCCCACGGACTTGGTTCAGCTTTCAGCTTTTTCTCTAGCTCTCGACGCTCGATTGACTCGATTGACTCGATTGCGCCCCTTCTTACTCAGGTATCAGCTTTCAAGTTTCAGCTTTTTCCCTAACCCTCGACCCTCGACTCCCTCCCCTTCTTACTCAGGTATCAGCTTTCAAGTTTCAGCTTTTTCCCTAGCTCTCGACCCTCGACTCCCCCCTTCAGCCTTCGGCCAGTGTGGATTTGCCTGCACCTGAGAGACCTGTCAGCCAGATGATCATTGCGGCTTGGAGTGTTCGGGTGGCGCCTCAGTTTGCTGATTAATGACCTGACGCACCATGTCTACTTGGTTAGGAAAGACCTGTAATAAGATCGCGATAACGAAGATGATCGCCGTTACCCCAAAAGCCAACCCCACCATGAGGTCAAGCATTCCCAAAACGATCGGGATCAACGCCGCAATGAATCCCTGCTGATTGGAAAACCCCATCATCTTGATCGAAAAAAACATGACTAGTGCCACTGGAAGAATCCTGAGGAATTTGAAGATAATCGATTTCATCGTGATGTCAGTGTGTTCATAAATTTTTCTTTTGCGGTTTCATATAGCTTCCTGTCGGTAGCAACCAACCCCTCAAGTAGTCCCCTCACCTCCGGAGTGAGCGGCTCCTTCTCGATTCTCTGAAGCCCGGGATCCTCATCGGCGATGGTATCCAGGACCATCTTTCGGGGGATCTCGGCGGGAGCAGGCAAACACAGTTTCTCGAAGATAATCCGGACCGAATCCTCGTATTGCTCCATCAAGCCGAAAGCACTCATTTCCTCAAGGTTTTCGAGGGCAAGCTCCAGATTAGTTGGTGAGAGTGCCTCCATATTCTGACGCTTAGACTCCCACCTCCAGGACGGAACTCTCTCGGAGAGCATCCGCGTCGTGGCATTATTGATCGTCGGGTGATTTCGAATCTCCTCCAAGGCGAAGAACTCCAACATCGAATAATCCTTGGCCAGTCGGGCCAACCTCAGACCATCGCGTTCGATCACTTCATCGCGATGGGACTTCTGGAAGTGATAGAGAGAAACCAGACGAGCCACCGGATCCCTCAGCATCGTGACCACAGCCTTACGACCGGGGATCAACTTCGTGGAGGGATAGTCGAAGTGCCCGGAGAACACCCGGTACCCCGCAAGTTCTCCAGCCGTGAAGGCATGCAGCCCATTGTGCCTCTCCGGACAGATTTCTCCATCCTCTCTCCCCACGCTGAGAAGATGATGCAGCGTGGTTCCACCGGTCTTCGGAATGTGAAGGAAAACGATTTTCTCTTCCTCCAGATTGCCAGTCTTAAAGTCAACATTCCGTTTCTTTGCACGGAATGAGTCCTCAAACTCCCGTGAGTTAAGTACTGCATCGAGGCATCCGGCGAAATCTCCCTTGGTAACCCGCCCTGCATAGGTGGCTAACCCGACAGGGTCAGCGGGTCGTCCAAGCGCCGAGGAATACACCGCCTCCACGATCTCTTGGGCCCGCACTGCCATCATCCTTTGCTGGTGCTCGGGTGAGCCGTCCATGGCGGCAATGATACTTGGGAGATCGGAGGGTGAATTGAACCTTGCAAGATAGGATTCCATGCCTCCCTGATCGGCCTCCCTGCCTAGAAGCCCTAGGTAGAGCGCCTTGATGATCTCAGTCTGATTTACTTCCGGATGGGTCCTGTTCACGCTCACCTGAGTCGTCTTGCCGCCAGGGAATCCATATCCAAAGTATTGCAGCTCGAATGCATAAGTATTTTCTATCATCTCCCTGGCCTGCTTGGTGTAAAGCGCCTCCGCAGTTGCCCCCGGAGGACGGAACTCCCTCTTGAATTCAGGCATCAGTGCCGGGTTATAATCGATTCCAAGTTTTCGACTAATCCGCTCAAGATCTGCCTGCAGATTTTCATACCTGATAAAGTCATCCATACAAATCTCCCCACCGATCATGAACCTCTCCCGATCATCAATGAGTTGCGCCTTGCTGAGCCAATCATCAAACCGCTCCCTAAGCTGATCCACAGGTAAGGCAAATAACTCAACAGTCGGTCTCCCCTCCTGCCGCATAGCCCAAAAGAAATGGGAGACAACTTTTTCATAAGGGTTTCGTGCCACGCAGAACTTGTAATATCGACTCCAAACCGCATCACCAAGTTCTCCCCGGATCAGAGATGCCGGCATATGATTCCACCACTTAGGGTTCTCTCCACGATATAACTTTCCTCTAGATCCAACGATACCATGCTCGGATTCATAGGAAGGTCTATAATGATGAAGGTGAAACTCCTCATCCGGAGGTAGGCAGTACCTTTCGAAGTATCCCTCCACGGACGTACCCGCCGTCTTGTGCGTTTTGGTGTAGATGAATTGATGTCGATGACTGACAAGCATAATTGAGTAATCAGCGCCTCGTAACGAGGTTGACGCAGGTTCTACATATTTAGGAATACTTCTTTCATACAGAGCACCTCTCACGTCTGCAGGATCCGTTGGATCAGGCTTTTCTTCTCCGGCTTGGTGAATGTCCACATGCCCTCCCGTAGCTCGAAGCCGTTCTTGGGATAGAGATCGGTGCAGAGGTGATTCTTCTCCGTCTTTACATGCTCGGCGGTGAC
>CAIOJL010000061.1 GCA_903858595.1 uncultured Spartobacteria bacterium
AGGCAACGGTTGTGCGGACACGTCAGACTTGGGACGATCTGATAGTCGGAGAGCAGCTACCCGCCTGATCCTGACCCTGGCAGCGCGTCATTGCGCGGGTTTCCCTTAGTAAGATAGAAAGGGGCGGAGGCGTCGGCGTGCATCTGCCTGCCGTTCAACGGGGAGGAGCGCAGCGTGTGGATCGTTATTTCGGGAGGGCAATGGAAGCGTGCGGGCACACCTGCAGATCCCGTGCCCCGCGAGGTATACCCTATCATCTTCCCCTCCCGCCAGGAGCCTGAGAGATGTTCCCTTCGACAGCCGGGGGCATTCCGGTAGATAGGGAAGCCGCCCGGAGCGCAGATCTGGCCGCCGTGAGTATGGCCGCTCAACTGGAGATCATAGCCAAGGGTAGCTGCTTCCCGGTAGGTCTCGGGTGAGTGGGAGAGCAGGATGCTGATCTCATTGGCAGGCACTCCGGAACGGGCTTGCGCCAAATCATGGGTCAGGAAGAAGTGGGGATCATCGATCCCGCAGATCCAGATCCGTGAGCCTTCGCGCTCAATAGCAGCCGATTCGTTGAGCAGAAAGGGAAGTCCCGCGTTCTCCAGCGGAGGCACCTTTTCCAAGAAATCATGATTCCCAAGAACGGCGAAACGGAGCGGATGGAGATGCGGAATCAGCCTAAGCATTTCCTCTATCGAGAGGTCAAACGGCCTGGAGACTTTGTTGTGGTAGTCCCCGGTCAGCATCACTGCATCGTGGGGAATGGTGACAATGACTTCCCGGATTCGCGTTATCATGCCGGCATCGAGATCACAGTGCAGATCCGCCAACTGCATGATCCGGAATCCCTCGAAGGAGGCTGGTAATCCGGGCAGAATCACTTCGTGCTGCTCAATCCGAAGATCCAGGATATTGCTCAAACCCCTCTTCTTCATCCCGCAGAGCGAAATGATTCCGCCGACACAGGCATTCACGGAGAAGAAACGCTCCATGGCAAAGAGGCCAAGTCCTTGGGAAACTTGACGCTGCTTGAGCTTTTCCTGAATCTGAAGCCGCTTTTGTGTTTTCTCGTCGCCCAAACGTTGCCGGATCGATTCGGGAATGGGTCTCATGAGATAAAAACGATAGCACAACGTGCGAGAGCCTCCCAAGCAAGAGATTCACAGGGATCGGTAACAAACCTCCGACCGGGTGGAAGAGGTAGGACTGCGAAGCAGCCCCAGCAGGGGCGAGTGGCGTGGGCACGCCCGAGTTTAAATGCGCAGCAACGGCCGGGCTAGCCAAGGAGATAAAGGGGATCTGAGGCCTCCCCAAGCTGGCTTTAAAGCGGTTTAAACTGAGGCATGGCCACAAAATGCACAGAATGCACAGGTTTGTTGTTTGCTCTTAATCGCTTCGCATAAAAGACACATGACCTCATTCCCTTTTTGTGATTTTTGCGCCTTTTGTGGCTACATCTTCTATCAAGACGCTCGAGAGTGTGAGTATCCCCTTCATGCCTGTGAGTAATAAATATAGAAAAAAGAGCAGCCCGGTCGGACTTTTCCGAGTCCCTCCGAGACCTCGAAAGTTTTTTACGACCGGGCTGCAACCACAAACCAACTTCTCTAAAGCACGATCCATGCCAGGTCTCGGAAATCATCATTTACTATAGGGAAGCGCTGATTAAATCGCCTTGAGGCCGTTGCGGGAAGCCGTAGCGGATGCGAAGCAACGACCGGGCAAGCCATGGGCCGCACAAGCCAGCCGTCCCAATAGATGTTTTGGCGCGCATCCCCATGCGGGCTGTAAGCGCGAAGCCAACACAGCCTCCGGCTCTATTATCTCCGCAACCGCGTGGGCTGAGACCATTTGGCCGTTTTGCCTCGTCGTCTCCCGACGACCTCGTCCTTCGGACTGCTTCGCAGGCTTCATCGTCTCTCCCGTGACTCGATGTTCCTGCGTTGCTTGCTTGGGCAAGACCCCAAGGGTATTGCCGCTGCGCTGCACGCCTTGGAAAACAATCAAATCCTCTTCAGCGACCATCATGGGATTTAATCAGCGCTTCCCCAACAATCAGCAATCCTTGTTCAAAGATCGCCAGCAATCCCTTCCAGTGGTTAAAAAGTGATCAGCTGCATTCTCTGAAAATGACCACGGACGATCTTTTTACACCACAAGCCTCTTCTGCTGCGCAGGAGCTCAGGATTCTGGAACTGCGTGCTCAGATCTCACACCACGACCGCCTCTACTACGATCAGGCCAAGCCGGAGATCTCCGACCGCGAGTATGATTCCCTCTATCGCGATCTGGTCGATCTGGAGAGGGCTCATCCGGAACTGATCTCGCCCGATTCCCCGACCCAGAAGGTGGGGGGACGACCCCAGGGTGCCTTTGTCCAAGTGAGGCATCTCGTTCCGATGCAGAGTCTCGACAACACCTACTCCGCGAAAGAAATCACCGAGTTTGTGGAGCGGTTGCAGAGGTTACTTCCCGGGGAAGAAATCCCGATGATCATCGAGCCGAAGGTCGATGGGGTAGCCATCGCTCTCCTTTACGAAAAGGGTCACCTGATCCGGGCAGCCACCCGCGGCGACGGCACCTCCGGAGATGAGGTGACGCGGAATATCCGGACGATCGGAGTGATCCCGGCAAAGCTCCATGGAAAGATGGTTCCTGATTTGCTGGAAGTGCGCGGTGAGGTCTATCTGCCAAAGGAGACCTTCGCCCGGATCAATGCGGAACGTGACGAGCAGGGGCTTACGACCTTTGCCAACCCTCGCAATGCTGCTGCCGGGACCCTCAAACAGCTCGATCCGAACATTGTCGCCGAGCGGAAACTCTCAGCTGTCTTCTACGGTTTCGGAGCATTCGAGCCTGCCGCCGATGACGCCCTGCCGGAGAGCATGGAGGATTTTTTCCATGCGCTGCAGGGGTGGGGGGTTCCCGTGAATCCGAGACATTGGACGGCCCGCGATGCCGGGGAGGTCATGGTTGCAATCCGGGAACTCGGGGAGATCCGTAGGGGATTTGCCTTTGAGACGGACGGTGCCGTCATCAAAGCCGACTTGATCTCGCAGCACGCCCGCCTCGGTTCGACCAGCAAGGCCCCCCGCTGGGCCATCGCCTACAAGTACGAGCCGGAGCAGGCCAAGACCCGCCTGCTCGGCATCACTGTTCAGGTCGGGCGCAGCGGCGTCCTCACGCCTGTTGCCGAACTCGAGCCGGTCTTTGTGGCCGGCAGCACAGTCTCCCGCGCGACCCTGCATAACGAAGAGGAAATCGCCCGCAAGGATCTGCGAATCGGCGATTGGGTGATGGTGGAGAAGGCGGGCGATGTCATCCCGGCTGTGGTGAAAGTTCTGAACGAGGAACGTAATGGCTTGGAACAAGTCTTTGCCATGCCGACCCAGTGCCCTGTTTGTCACGGACTCGTGACCCGTATCGAGGGAGAGGTCGCCGTGCGGTGTGCTAATCCGGGTTGTGCTGCTCAGACCCGGAGACGTATCGAGTATTTCGCAGGACGATCCGCCATGGATATTGAGGGACTCGGCGAGGCGATGGTCTTGCAATTATGCGATGCGGGACTGGTGGATGATTTGGCCGATCTTTACACACTTACCGCCGAACAACTCCTGCCGCTTGAGAGGATGGGTGAGAAGAGTGTCTCCAACCTGCTTGCCTCTATCTGGGGAAGCCGGGATCAACCCCTCTGGCGTCTCTTGGCAGGACTTGGTATTCCTCATGTCGGAGTGACTGTGGCCCGAACACTGGCAGCCTCATTCGGTACGATTGACCGGTTGGAGGCGGCCTCTGTTGAGGAGCTTTGCGCGGTCGAGGAAATCGGCGAGATTATGGCCACGGCCATTTATGGATGGTTCCGGGATCCTGCCGTCCTGTCGCTCTTGGAAAAATTGCGTGCAGCAGGACTGAATTTCGGGGAGAGGGATCCCAAAGGCACCGCCCCTGCTGCCGATGGCCCGCTCAAGGGAACGACCTGGGTGCTCACCGGGACGCTATCCATTCCCCGGGAAGAAGCTGCGGATCTGATCCGGGCGAACGGAGGCAAGGTCTCCGGCTCTGTCAGCGCCAAAACAACCTATCTTCTCGCCGGAGAAGAAGCGGGTAGCAAGTTGGAGAAAGCTCAGAAGCTCGGCGTGAAAATCCTCACTAAGGAGGAATTCCGGAAACTGATTGATGAAACTCACAGGGATCCGTAACGGCTGCGAAGCAACGGCCGGGCAAGCCAAGGGGATCAAGGGGATGACTGACTCAATAACGACTTAGCCGCATCCCGTTTATCCCCTTCATCCGTGTGAAAACCTTGGCGTTTGACTCGCTCGCTCCCGTTCGTCTCGCCCCTATCGGGGCTGCCTTCGGCAGTCTATCCCAGCCGTTCTCACGGCTCGGTATTCTGAGTTCCCTATTCATTCACTTTCTTTCAATATTTCCCGATGTCTGCCTCAACCACCTCCGAGCTCTACCGGGATTATGTGATGCCGACCTACGGCCGGTTTGACCTTGCCTTGAGCCGGGGCGAAGGGACGCGCGTTTGGGACGAAGCGGGTAAAGCCTATCTCGACTTCGGGGCCGGCATCGCCGTCTGCTCGCTCGGTCATGCCCATCCTAAGATGGCCAAGCTGCTTGCCAATCAGGCAGCCACGCTGATCCATACTTCGAACCTCTACCTGACCCGTCCGCAGGGTGAACTCGCGAAGCTGATCGTCGATCTTGTGCGACTCAGCGGGAAGGTCTTCTTCTGCAACAGCGGAGCCGAGGCAAATGAGGGTCTCTATAAGCTGGCCCGGAAATTCGGTGCGCCGACAGGTCGCTACGAGATCATCACCTTTATGAATTCCTTCCATGGTCGGACACTCGGCGGCATCAGTGCCACAGGTCAGGAGAAGGTGAAAATGGACTTTGCGCCGCTCGTGGAGGGATTCGTCCATATGCCCTTCAATGATCTGGCTGCAACCGAGGCCGCGATCAACTCAAGGACTGTCGCTATCCTGCTGGAGCCGGTCCAGGGCGAGGGAGGCATCAATCCTGCAACGCCGGAATTCCTGAAAGGCCTCCGTGAGCTCTGCGACAAGCATGACCTGCTTCTCATGTTCGACGAGGTGCAGTGCGGATTCGGACGGACGGGCGACTGGTGTGCATGGAGGTCAATCGTCCCCTCCGGAGTCGAACCCGATGCAGTCAGCTGGGCCAAGGGGATCGCCAGCGGTGTGCCTCTAGGTGCCTTCTGGGCGGGAAGCCGACCAACGGCCTCCGTTCCGCTCTGCGATCTGCTCGGCTCTGGAACTCATGGTACGACCTACGGGGGCAATCCTCTGGTGGCCGCTGCCGGTCTCGCGGTGCTCTCGATAATCCAAGAGGAGGGTTTATTGGAAAATGCCCGGAACCTTGGCGATCACCTGATCCGGGAGCTGGAGGCGATGAATCTGCCTGCGATCCGACTTGTCAGGGGTATGGGGCTCATGATTGGTATCGAACTGAATGATCTCGCAGGGGAAGGTCTTCCCTCGATCATCGCAACCAAGGCTCTGATGGCCGTAGGTCTTCTGGTGATCCCCTCCGGGGAGCGGACGATCCGTTTACTACCGCCGTTGAATATTACGAAGTCGGAAGCTAATGAGGCCCTGGCAATCTTGAAGAAGGTCCTGGGGGCGCCTCTGCGTGAAAAAATTACTTAGGCCGCTTTCTTCTTCGATCTGCTAGTTTTTTGGGCCGAGGGAGAAGATGAGGGCGAGGCTGCGGGAGCGGAATTTTTGCTCTCCAGCGCCAGCAATTCGGAGATGGTCACGAACTTGTACCCCTTGGCCAGAAGTGCATCAAGGGTGGCAGGCATGGCCTCGATGGTTCCCTTATGAATGTCGTGGGAGAGAATGATCGCGCCCGGCTTGGCACCACCACTCTCCTTCCATCCATTGAGGATGCGACTGGAGACGACCGAGGCACCAGGATCCTTCCAATCATCCGGATCAACAGACCAAAGAATGACTTTCATGCCGTACTCCTTTTCGATGGCACGGCTGAGACGGGGATTCGTAGCACCGTAGGGAGGACGCATCAGGGTGACCGGCTTGCCGATGGTTTGCTTGATAAGGTCCGAAGTGTCTGCCAACTCGTGCTTCAGCCCCCCTTCTCCGAGCTTGTTGAGGGCCTTGTGATCCCAGCTGTGGTTGCCGACCTCGTGTCCCTCGGCGATCTCCCTCTGGAGGATTTCGGGATGATCCATCACGCGTTCTCCGAGCACGAAGAAGGTCGCATGAATGTGACGCTCCTTGAGAATATCGAGCAGTCTGGGGGTAAGCTTGGCATCGGGACCGTCATCAAAGGTCATCGCAATGTAAGGGCCGTCGACACGGATCGAACTGTAGCTGCAGCGCTCGGTGCCCGAGTTCGTTTGTGCGGGCGCTTGCATGCCTGCCGGGGTCATGGCGGAAGCTGATGCCGGCGTTGCCGGGGCGATGGTCGATGTGGCGGTCAGGACCGGGGAGGGTGAGGTCACGGGAGGATTCGAGGGATTTCCCTGCTGTGCGGAAGCGAGTGCCGTAGAGAAAATCACTAAAGCCGCAGGCATGAAACAGGAGAAGGATCGACGGAACATGGTGATCAGAAAATGACACAAATTTCAAAAGATGCACGCGCGGAAAGATACGTTGCAACGGCTTTTTGCATTACTCTATACTGCGGGTATGAGCGCCCTCGCTCGGGGTGTGAGCAGGCTGAGAAACTCCAGCAGAGAAGGTTTCTCCGGCATCGGCCTGCGGGTGATAGCGCCCATGGGACGCCACATCCGTTCCGTATCGAGTTGCCGTATGGTCAGGGTGCCCTGCTTGATTTCCTGACGCACGGAGGTTTCGGGAATGATCGCGACCGCCTGTTCGACCTCCACCGCGGCCTTCACGGTCTCGATGTTCTCCAACTCCGCGACGTAGGAAACCTTCACGCCGGCTGCCCGCAATGTTTTGTCAAGATGCTGCCTGGTGGGGATGTCCGGGGTGAGTCCGACGAAGCGCTGGCCGTCGAGATGCTCGAGTCCTAGCGGTTTCTTGCCTGAGAGGGGATGTCCCGGCGGCATCACGAGGACCAGTCGCTCCTGCCAGCAGGTGATGGCGCGCAAGCCTGGCCGGGCCTTGGGATAAGCGACGAGTCCGAGGTCAGCTCTTCCATCCTCGATGGTCTCATAGATCTCCTCGGCCTTGCGGTAGTCGACGGTGACTTCGACTCCAGGATGGGTCTTGCGAAACTGTTTGAGCAGGAGTGGGAGATTATGGAGGGCGATACTGATGACGCTGGCTATCCGGAGCTTCCCCTTGAGTTCTCCGCGCGCGACGCGGAAACGAGTCCCGAGGCTCTCGTAGTGGCTGAGGATGTCGCGGCAGACCTTAAGGTAGACATGCCCTTCGGGAGTCAGTTGGAAAGATTTCCTGCAGCGGTCGATCAACGGGACACCGAAGCGTTTTTCCACGGCCCGGACCTGCTGACTCACAGCACTCTGGGAGATACCGCTCGCTTCGGCGGCGCGTGAGAAATTTCCGGTGTCGCAGAGATCGCAGAAGACCTTGAATCCCTCGATATGCATCGGCAGAGTCTGCCTTGATAAGGTAACAAATCCCAAGGCAAAACCACTGCCGATCCGCGTCTCATCCCTCCCATCAAACCATGCCTTCGATCGCTGAAAATCTGGAGTCCGTCCGAGCGAATATCTCCGCCGCCGCTCGGCGTGCCGGGCGCGATTTGTCGACGATTGAGTTGATTGCGGTCTCCAAGACTTACCCGGCCGATGTCCTCAGCGAGGCCGTGGAGGCGGGGCAGGAAGTGTTTGGCGAGAACCGTGTCCAGGAGGCCCTGATCAAGATCCCAGAGCTTCCGGGACGCCTGCGCTGGCATCTCATCGGACACCTCCAGTCCAACAAGGTCAGAAAGGCATTGCCCTTGTTTCAGTTGATTCATGGTGTCGACTCGACCGATCTGGCCCGGGACGTCGACCGGATTGCCGGCGAGACGGGGCATCACCCGCGTATTCTGCTCGAGGTGAACGTCTCGGGCGAGGGGAGTAAGCATGGTTTTTCACCCGAGATTTTGGAGCGAAATCTTGAGCTGCTGCTTGCCCTGCCGAGGGTTCAAGTGGAGGGGTTCATGACGATGGCCCCGCTTGCGCCAGATGCCGAATCGTCGCGTCCTTATTTTGCCGCACTCAGGGAATTGAGAGACCGGATGTCCGAAAAATCCGGAATTCCACTCAGAACGCTCTCCATGGGGATGAGTGGAGATTATCAAGTGGCCGTGGAGGAAGGAGCCACTCTGGTCAGGGTGGGGTCTGCGATATTCGGAGCGCGATAAAAAATCCGCCTAATTGAAGATTTTTCGGGTAAAAAAAAGGGAGCTACGCTACCCATAGTGGTTATGTCAGACTTTCACGAAGAAAACGACGAGCTGCTGGACCTCGAACAAAACCCCTCTGCTGAGGAACTCCAGAATCAGGTCAAGAGGGCGCAATCCGAACTTCTTCAGCTGCGCCAGCGCCAGGATCAGATCGAAAAGGAGAAGGAGCGCCTTGAGGAACTGACTCGCCGCCAGGAGGAACTGGAGCGCGGACGCAATGAGATCGCCGACAAACTCGGTCGCTCCATCATTCTAGTCCAACGTGAGACAGAGGAAGCCCAGCGCCGTCTTGAACAGCTCAACACCATTCAGGATTCCTTTGCGGAGCATCTCCACAACCTTGAAGAGATCGAACCCAAGTCATGGAACGGCCGTGACCTGCCTCGCGAATTGACCCGTGCCCTCGGTACCGTCGACGAGGCCCGTGCAGCTTATGCCCGCTCTCACGCCAAGATCGCTCCCATCGGGGATCCCGAGACCGGGTTGAACGGCGAGGCCGGAGCACTCTTCCACGAGGGTGGGGATGGTGAGCAGGGATTCGCTTACTGGCTTCAGAACGGACTGGCCTTCACGCTGCCACTCTTGATTCTGGGCACGATTGCCCTGTTTGTCTGGATCTGGCATCTGCTGACAGTTCCCAAATAAAGCACATCATTTTTTCATGCCGACTCCCTCTCCCGGCCGCCGCAATGTCCGTCCCCGCCCAGCGGGACAAACGTCATTGCGCCCAAAGGCGAAGGCTCCAATAAACGACGATCGCCTGCGTCTCGAGAAGGATCTTGAGGAAATCCGGCAACAGGAGCTACGGCTCAGGAAGCTCGAGGAGGAGATGAAGAGGAAGGTTGAGGAACTTCCCAGGAAGCTCGAGGAGCGCGAACGCAAGCAGCGGGAGAGAATCCACAAGCTCGCTGTCCTTACCGCAACCGATCATGTCGGCCGTCCCCAAGACAAGCGCCATGCCCCGCTCCGGCAGGGCAATGGCACGCGCCGCATGACCCTGCCTGAGCAGCGCAGGGCGAGGATGCAATTCCTGATGCTTTGTGCGGTGCTGGCAGCCTTCCTTATCCTTCTTTGGAAATCCCTTCCCTGAGGAAATCCTTGAGCTGTCTTGTCGGGCTCTGGAGCCACGATAAAATGCTCCTAATTTCTCCGACTCCAGGATAGCTTCGTGCGATGCCCGCGGCCAAGTCCCCGAAGACCAAAAGGTCCCAGATAAAGAGTTCCCAAGGGAATTCGGCCGACACAGCAGCTCGCGAGTTATTGCGCCGTGCCTACCGTACGATGCTGGAAGCCCGTCTTCTCGAGGAAAAGCTAGCCGCACTTTACCGTTCCGGAAAAATCGTCGGGGGTGTCTTTCTCGGACGGGGACAGGAGGCCCTGAGCGTTGCTCTGGGCGTTCATCTTCGCCGCGGTGACATTTACGCACCGCTCATTCGGGATCAAGCAGGGAGGCTTGCCTTTGGCGATACCATCCTCGATACACTCCGTACCTATCTCGGTTCTTCGCTAGGCTCCATGCGGGGACGCGACGGGAACATTCACAGGGGGCGTCCCTCGGAGGGATATCACGCGATGATCAGCCACCTCGGGGCCATGGTCTCCACTGTCTGCGGTGGTCTTGTGGCCAAGCGCTTTCGCGGCGAGAAAAGTGCTGTGGGTGCAACCTGTATCGGGGAGGGAGGCACCTCAACGGGAAGCTTCCATGAGGGAATGAATATGGCGGCGGTTGAGAACCTTCCGCTTGTCGTTGTGGTGGCCAATAATCAGTATTCCTATTCGACGCCCAACGACCGTCAGTTTGCCTGTTCCGATCTTCTTTCCAAGGCCACCGGATACGGCGTGGTCGGCCATCGCGCCACCGGCAACGATCTCCTCGACTGTCTCGGAGTGATTGGCGAAGCGGTCGCCGCCGCCCGCCGGGGCGAAGGGCCTCAGCTTGTGGTTGCTGATCTTCTCAGGCTTGTTGGTCATGGTGAGCATGACGATGCCTCCTACATCCCCGAGGCCATGAAGAAATCACCGCTTGGACGGGATTGCCTGGAACTCGCAAGGCAGTCCCTCATTGAGCGGGAATGGTTGTCCAAAGAGGAGGCTGTCTCATGGCACGAAGCCGTCGAGAAAGAAGTCGAGGAGACTTCCTCCAAAGTCCTCCGCGAGCCGCCTCCGGATCCCGCTGAGGAGGATTGGAATGCCTTTGCCTCCCCTTCCCTTGGCAGGAATCTATAGCCCGAGGCACCCAGAGATCCCATGAGCAGTATAACCTATCTGGAAGCGATACGCCTGGCGCAGCAGAGGGCTCTGAAAGAGGATCCGAGGGTCTTTATTTATGGACAAGACGTCGGCGTATTCGGCGGTGCATTCAAGGCCACAAAGAACCTGTCCAAGGAATTTCCCGGCCGCGTCCTGGACGCTCCGATCAGTGAGGATGCCATGGTGGGACTTGCCATCGGGGCGGCAGTCGAGGGGATGCGACCCATCGTGGAGATGCAATTTGCTGACTTCTCCACTTGCGGCTTTAACCAGATCGTCAACCAGGCCGCCACGCTCCACTATCGCACCGGTATACCGTGCCCTATTGTCGTGCGGCTTCCGAGCGGCGGAACGCCGGGAAGCGGTCCGTTCCACAGTCAGAGCATGGAGGCTATCTACGCCCATTATCCCGGCTTGGTTGTGATGACTCCCGCAACCGTCGAGGACGCCTACACGATGCTGCTGGAGGCCGTTGCGCTGGAAGATCCGGTGATCTTCTGCGAACACAAGTTCCTCTACTATCATCTGAAGGCGGAGAGTCTTCCTGCAACAGTCGGCGAGGCGCTTCCCTTCGGAAAGGCGCGGATCGCTCGCCCCGGCAGGGACGCGACGATCGTGGCCTACAGTGCCATGGTTCACGAGGCGTTGGCCGCCGCCGAGGAACTCATACAAGATGGTTATGACATCGAGGTGGTTGATCTCAGAACGGTCCGTCCGATTGACACCGATACGATCCTTGCCTCCGTTGCCAGAACGGGACGACTGCTTGTGGTCGGGGAGGCATGGCCCTGGGGAGGAGTTGCCGCAGAGGTCATCTCCCGCGTCGCCACCGAGGGGTTTGGTCTTTTGGATGCCCCCCCGCAGCGGCTTAACGCGAAGGAGACGCCTGTTCCCTATCATCCCGCCCTCTGGGGAACCCATCGTCCGACAGCCTCTTCCGTGGCAAATTCCCTGAGGCAGCTTCTGGAACTCTAACTTTTATAGCCCATCGCCCACCCGAACCGCAGACACCCATGTTCCCGTCACCCGACTCACCCAAGCTCCTCCCGATCATCATGCCCCAACTTGGTGAGTCGATCGCCGAGGCAACGATCGTGCGTGTTACCTTCGCGGTTGGCGACCGTGTGGAGGCTGACAAGGATCTGCTCGAAGTGGAGACCAACAAGGCGGTCATGGGTGTCACCTCTCCCTGTGGTGGTATCCTCCGTGAACTGAGCGCGACAATCGGCGAAAGTTACGCCGTCGGGGCCACTCTCGGCTATCTTGAAGTCAGCGAAGAGGACGCTGAAAGACTCGGACTCAACGATGCTCCCCCTGCATCGGTGGAGAAGCCAAAGAAGAAAAAAGCTCCCGGGATCTCGGGGGCAGCCGAAGCGGAATCCATCAAGCCCTCCAAAAAAGCGGTTGAACCGACCGTCAGCGGTCTTCCTGTGCCCGCCCACGCGGGCGGAGCCAGCTTCCTTTCCCCGCGCATGAAGGCACGCATGGCCGAATTGGGTCTTCACGCCGCCGATCTTGCCGGTGTGGCCGGCAGTGGTGCTGGCGGTCGCGTCACGATCGATGATCTTGAGAGGTTCCTCCAGGATCTGGAGAGGAATACCATTTCCCCTGCCTCCTCCATGCGGGTGGCTGTGGCTGACGCTATGCGTCGTAGCTGGACCAGGCCGCTTGCAACTGTTGTCCTGCCTGTCCAACTCGATATTCTTCTGGCCCACCGCAAGCTACAGGCCGTGAAAGCGGGACCGGCCCTCTATGCACTTCGAGCACTGGCCATCACTCTTGCGGAAATGCCCACCGTAGCCGGGCGACTCATCGGGGACCGGGTGATTCACCCACGTTCCATCGACATCGGATTTGCCGTGGAAGCGGAGGACGGGGTTCTTGTGCCGGTCATCAGGCATGCTGATCAGTCGCCTCTTGTGGATCTGATCGAACGCTACAACCGTCTGGTAGAACTTGCCCGTGCCCGACGTCTTCCCGGATCCGACACGGGAGGTTCCATCGCGACGATCACCAACTACGGCGTGTTCGGGCTTACCATGGCGACTCCGATTCCCCTGCCGGAGCAAAGCATCCTGCTCGGGATGGGGGCGGGCCGGATTACCCCGTTCTGGGATCAGGATAAGAAAACGTTTGTTCCCGTCACGGAAGCCCAGTTCACGCTGAGTTTTGACCATCGGGTTCTTGACGGAGGTGCAGCAGGAAGACTTCTTCAGCGCGTCTCCAACCTCCTCGGTGCGCCGGAAGAGTTGTAAGACGCAGTCATGTGGAGAACCCCTATTTTTAAGTATAAGAAGCGGATCTTAGCGAAAATCGGCAACTATTGAGTAATCACGGTGTTATTCTAACACGATGAAAACACAACCATTTCTCATAGCGCTGCTACTTGGCTTTTCACCCCTTTCCCTCAAGGCGCAGAATACGAATGCTCCTGCACAAGGAGCGCCCCCGCAGCCTCCACCTCCACGAGGCGAACATGCTCCGATGGCTAAATTGAGCGACGCGGAACGGGCTCAAGTCAAAGCCGCTCATGATAAGGCAATTCAGCATGATCCTTCACTGGATCAAAAAATGAAGGCCGCCCATCTCGCAATGGAGGAAGCCAAAAAGTCGATGCATGACGCGATGATCGCAGCCGATCCGAGCGTCGAACCGATCCTCGCCAAAATGATGCCTCCGAAATGGGCAGCCAAACACGAGGGCACTCAAGGTAGCCCAGGCAGCCCGAGTGGCGTTGCCTCTCCCTCTGCGAACTCTGCATCAACCAATGGCAGCGCTTGGCAACAACCCGGTCACCATGAACCCACGGGGATGGCCACCCTTTCCGAAAGCGAGCGTCAGCAACTTAAGTCGCTACGTGAGCAGGTAAAAAACGATCCCGCCTTTATTGCCGCCAAGCAAGCAAAACAAAGCGCCACGACACCCGAGGCAAGACACGCCGCGGAGGAAGCCATGCGCCAATCAATGCATGACGCGATG
Source organism: uncultured Spartobacteria bacterium (assembly GCA_903858595.1). GTDB lineage: Bacteria > Verrucomicrobiota > Verrucomicrobiia > Chthoniobacterales > UBA6821 > UBA6821. The sequence continues at coordinate 13,588 of CAIOJL010000061.1, forward strand.
ATCAAGGCAGATCCTTCCGTGGAGCCCATCCTGATGAAACTTCATCCGGAGAATGGAGGAGGTGAAGGGAAATCCTCAGCTATGCCTTCAGCTATGCCGATGGCTCAGTAAGGTAGGAACTCCTGCTTCTTTTCTGATTTCAGGGATGCTCGGAAACGGATTTGTCATCTATTCCGAGTGCGCTGTTATCCCTGAGGCTTGATTGCCTCTTTTCCTGAAGATCCTTTGGTGCAGATGGTTCCCTGCTGTGGAGTGGGAGATGGGAGGCCATGGTGGAGTAATCTTGTGTAAGGTCCTTGAACGATCTGAGGGGAGTAGAGATCGCGGCGGTTTTCCACCGTGGTGCAACCCGTCAGGGAAAGAGCCATGAGGAAAGCAATGCCGGCCGGAGTGGCATGGGGGAGGGAAAGTTGCATGAACTCAGAGCATAATCGTTGGCAACGATTCCGTGTCAAAGAAATTGCCCCATCCGGAGTTCTTCGCAAGGATCGTCCATCATGTTCCTGGCTTATTACATTCATGATCTGAGTCCCTTTTTGATACAGGTCGGGGGATTCGGTTTGCGTTGGTACGGACTGGCCTACCTAGCAGGGTTCATCGTCGGCATATTGCTTTATAAGCATCTTGCGAAGCGTGGATATTCCGATCTGAGCCCCGATCAAGTTACGGATTTCATCACGATGGGGGCACTCTTCGGGGTGCTTCTGGGGGGGCGCCTCGGCTACCTGCTTTTTTATGATGCCAATCGGTTTTTCCATGACCCCCTGATTTTCTTCCGTGTCTGGGAGGGGGGGATGGCCAGCCATGGAGGCATTCTTGGGCTGACCTTTTACACCATCTGGTACGCTCACAGCCACCGGCTTTCTTTCCGGAACCTTGCCGACAACCTCGTTGTGGTTGGTCCGGTCGGAGTCATTTTCGGACGCTGCGCAAACTTCATTAACGGGGAACTTTACGGCCGGGTGACCCATGTCTTCTGGGCCGTTCAGTTTCCGAAAGAGATGCTCCTCTACCCGCCGGAGCATCTCGACCGATTGATTGCCAAAACGACGACAATCAACCCCTCGTTCGGATCTCCCGAGGGGGTTATTGCCGGGGTGGCAGGTTCTCAACCGCTCAGAGAACTGCTGGCTGCCGAGCTTGCCCCGCGCTATCCCTCCCAACTTGTGGAGGCCGGGCTCGAGGGCTTGTTGCTCTTTGCCCTCCTCTGGACGTTGCGGACACAGTCACGACTCGCCAATGGTGTCCTGACCGGTATTTTCTTCATCGCCTATGCCATTGTAAGATTCTTGGGCGAATACTTTCGCGAGCCCGATGCGCCGTTGACCGGTGCGCTCACCCGGGGACAATTTCTCTCCCTCTTCATGATCTTCATCGGGATCTTCTTCCTGCTTTGGGCCCGCTGGAAGCCAAGCTACCCGCGTATTTTCACGAAGGCTATATCCTCATGATCGAGGTGCATTATGATCGGGGGGTCTATCTTCCGGGATGTGACCATCTCTGGCTGGATCCCCGGGGAACGCGCCCCTTCGCGTTCATCTCCCACGCCCATACCGACCATACGGGCCACCACCAGAGGACAATCCTGACGGATGCCACGGCCCGCTTCATGCGCGCCCGTATGGGGTCTAGTGGGAAGGTGCAGCATGTCTTGAAGTATGGCGAGCAGCGGGAGTTCGGATCCTTCAAGGCCACACTGCTTCCCGCGGGGCATGTTCTGGGATCGGCTCAAGTCCTGATCAATCAAGGTGGGGAGAGGTTGCTCTACACAGGTGACTTCAAGCTGCGTCCCGGGCTCTCCGCCGAAGCGGCGCAATGCATCGAGGCGGACACCCTGATCATGGAGACAACGTTCGGTCTTCCTCATTACAAGTTTCCGCCGGCGGCAAAAACGATCGCACGCATTCTGGAGTTCTGCCGTTCGACCTTGGCGGAGGGCTCTGTGCCCGTGCTTCTCGGATACTCTCTTGGCAAGGCCCAGGAAATCCTAGCAGCTCTTGCGGGCGCCGAACTCCCCGTGATGCTCCACGGCTCCATCTGGCAGATGACCCGTCTCTACGAGGAGCTGGGAGCAGTCTTTCCGGCCTATACGCGTTTTGAGCCGGAGCAGGTCGCGGGGCATGTCCTGATCTCTCCTCCCATGACGAAGGGTTCCGCAATGCTGGAAAAAATCACCGAAAAAAGAATCGCCATGATCACCGGCTGGGGGCTCGATGAGGGGGCCGTCTATCGTTATGGATGCGACTCGGTCTTTCCCTTGTCCGACCATGCCGATTATGGCGAACTGATGGAGATGGTCGATCTTGTGAAGCCTTCCCGTGTCTTCACCCTGCACGGTTATGCCGACGAGTTCGCTCTGGACCTGAGACGCCGCGGCATCGACGCCTGGTCCCTCACCGGAGGAAATCAGCTCGAGTTCGGGCTCTGAGCGCGTTGTTGGCTCAACCTCCTTGAGGTTCTCTATCAGGAGCGGAGTAGTTTTTCCACCCGGATCGCATCGCCGGGAGTATCGACCCCAACGCCACGATGGGAGGTCAAGACCACGCGGATCGGGATGCCGTGCTCGAGGGCGCGGAGTTGCTCCAGTTTCTCGCACTGCTCCAGAGGACTCGGGGTGAAGCGGACCAGTTTCCGAAGAATATCCTTCCGGTAGCCATAGATGCCGAGGTGGAGCAGCGGCGCAATGCGGGTTTTTTTGTCCTGCGCATCGCGATGGCACGGGATCCTGCTCCGTGAAAAGTAGAGGGCGTCACCATCAGGCCTCAGCACCACCTTCACGCAGTTAGGATCGTCGGCTTCCTTGGGATCAGTAAAAGGAGTCGCTGCAGTGATCATTCCGATCTTCGGATTGCACTTAAGGGTCTTGGCCAATGAAGAGATCAGGAGAGGATCGATCATCGGCTCATCGCCCTGAACATTGATGAAGTGAGTCGCCTCTTTGAGTCGTCCCGCCACTTCGGCAATCCGGTCAGTGCCGCTCGGATGATCGGGCGATGTCATCACGACGTCGGCACCAAAATTGAGTGCGGCCTTGGCAATCCGGTCGTCATCAGTGGCGATCAGGACGTAGGAAATGCCTTTTGCTTGGAGTGAACGTTCCCAGACATGCTGGACCAACGGCTTGCCCGCTATCGGATGGAGGCACTTCCCGGGAAAGCGCGTTGATCCCCAGCGCGCAGGAATGACAAGAGCGATTGTGGTTTTGGATGTAGGCATGCTCATGGGCGAAAAGGATTCAACGACTCAAAGGGCACCGGCGAGCACAAGACGAACAGCCTCAGTGACGGTCGGCGCGATGAAGTCAGCTCCGCAGTTCAGGTTTTTCTTTCCGTAGCCTGTCTCCACCAGGATGGTGCGCGCGCCGGCATTCCGGCCGCATTCGATATCGATATCCTTGTCCCCGATCATGAAGGAGCGTTCCAGATCAATTCCGTGCTCTGTTGAGGCTTCGAGGATCATTCCGGGTGCCGGTTTGCGACGCGGTGAGGGATTGTCAGGGTGGTCGGGAGCCATGTAGGAGGCGTCGACTGCCCCGTTGAGTTGGCGAATGAGTTCCGCCTGCACGGATTCGAACTGTTCAACGGTGAAGTAGCCCCTGCCGATGCCGCTCTGGTTAGTGATGATGATCACGGCCCAACCGAGGGAGCGTGCTTGAGCGAGCACTTCCGCCGCCCCAGGATAGACCATGACGTCTTTCGGATCGTGACAATGGTCGACCTCGACCATGAGCGTTCCGTCGCGGTCGACAAAGAGGGCGGGACGCACGCCTTCCACGCCACTCATGCCCAATCGAGCTCCCTGAAACTCGCTTCCAATTCAGCGCGTGTGCAGGTGGCGGTGCCCAGTTTGCCCACGACAATACCTGCGGCATGATTGGCCAGTTCGGCGGCCTCTTCAGGATTGGCGCCCGCCGTGATGCCCAGTGTGTAGAGGGAGATGGAGGTGTCTCCGGCGCCCGAAACGTCGAAGATTTCCCGGGCGCGCGTCGGCGTGTGATAAGGCGGCTGCCCGTTGCGGAAGAGCATCATGCCCTGCTCGCTCAGCGTGATCAGGAGAGCACCCGCATTCCATCGACTGAGAAGGATTTCACCCACCTTCCTCAGGGCGCCGTCGTTTTCAACGGGATGAACAGGTGGGGAAAGTGGAATACCCGCGGCGGCGAAGGCTTCGGAACGGTTCGGCTTGATCGTGGCGATGCCGGGCCATTCCAGAGGATTTTTAGGATTGGGGTCGCAGGTGACAATCACCCCTTTGGCCCGTGCGGCTTCCAGGACTGCATCTACCAATCCTTGGTCGAGGAATCCCTTTCCGTAGTCTTCGATGAGGACGGCATCGGCCCCCTCAACTAGCTCGCGTGCCTTGCCGAGGATATCCTTTCTTGCAGAACCGGGTGCCATGCGCTGCTCGCGATCAACCCTCACGACCTGCTGACGCTGTGCAATGATACGGGTTTTCACGATTGTCGGGATGGAGGGATCCGTAAAGAGACCCTCGGTTGAGATCCCTTCTGTTCTCAGGAGGCCTTTGAGCTTGTCACCCGAGATATCGGCACCAACCATTCCCAGCATGGTGACCGAGGAGGTGAATTCCCTGAGGTTCCGTGCCACGTTTGCCGCTCCGCCGGGGTAACTGGACTCGCTTTGCACCTCCACGATAGGCACCGGCGCCTCGGGCGAGATCCTACCCACACTTCCCCAGACAAACTCGTCCAGCATCAGGTCGCCAATCACGAGAAGTCGTTTGGCCGACGCGTTATCAAGAATGTGTTGTAATCTTTCTCGGTCCATTGCAGATTGAATCCAACCAACAGCGTGTGAACTACGATTCGCCTATGCTCCACAGCGAGCCCCCTCTCGGCGAGGGTATTTTTTCCCGATTTCCGATGAATCACCTTACCTGCATCAGTTCGGCGGTCGCGTGCCTCCTTCTGATTTCCTCCCCGATCGCGAGGGCCGACACTCCTCCGAAAAAGATCGCGCTATCCGATTTTCCGGCAGCGGCTGTCGAGGAAGTGGTGGTGCCGGTCCCCAGCGAAATCTTTGCGGTTCTCGATAAACTAGGCAATCCCAACTGGAAGGCCCAACTCCGTGACGGCAAGGCCCGCACCCCGGAGGACCGCGCCCGCACGGCTCTTCTTCTCGGGAATGTCATCGCGGAGGGTTTTGTGGCCGTTGAGGCGGAGGATGCCGAGCGCGTCAAGGAACTTGGTCGGCAGGTTCTGACGCTGGCCGAGGCGATCAATGTCCGCAAGTCGGTCATTGCCCGGAGCAAGAGCATCACCGACAAGGCCGATCAGCGCGACTGGAGGGGGGTCCGGGCGGAGTTCGACGGAGCCCTGCAGGATGTCCGTGGCGCCATGCAGGAGCTCAATGATCAGGATCTTTCCCAGTTGGTGAGTCTTGGCGGATGGCTCCGGGGTACCGAGGTGCTCACCTCGATCGTGGGCGGGGGATTCTCCAAGGATGGAACGGAACTCCTTCATCAACCCGAGTTGGTGAATTATTTTGACCGCTGCATTGGATCCATGGGAGGACGGCTTAGGAAGAACCCTTTAGTTGCCGGCATTCGGGATGTGCTGAGGAAAATCGGACCTATTGTCAATGAGGCGGGAGACAAAATCACTCCCGAGCAGGTCAAATCGATCCATGAGCTCACGCATGGCGTGAATCGACAGATCGTTGAAGGAACCACCGGAAACTGATCGTGAACTTCCTTCCTTTCAGTCAATTTGGCCCACTGACCCGGCGATTCGCCGTCGTTGCGATAGTGCTCGTTGCATGGACACCCTGCCTTGTCCATGCAACGGTGGACGATGCCCTTTCGTTCGCCTACGAGGCGGCTCTCCCCTATTACAAGCAGGGTTATTCTGTTCGCAAAGATGCTTGGGGCGGCGACCTCGGGGTTCGGGACAAGAAAGCGGTCAGTTCCCAACTCTTCAAAGGAAATAATTATTGGTTCCTGATGGCGACCGACGTGAAGAGTGCGACCCTTTCCGTTCACATTTACGACGACAACGGCAATCTGGTTGATGCCGAAAGTTGGCAGAGAGGTCGCTTTGCCGGAGCAAGGGTCAGTCCGAAGGCAACGGGAACATTTTTCGCCATCGTCCAGATTCTCAAGTCCCCCGAGGATCGCACTCCGTGGGCATTGGTTTACGGCTACAAGTAGCCGTCGTCGTTGAAGAGACCATTACAGAAAACAAAACAGGGTTCCGTCCGCAATCCGGAGAAGGCGTCTGCTTTCGGGGAAGAGGTCACCTTGGAGTTCGACAACGCCCGTGCATTGCAGGCTGTGTACGGGGGCGACGAGGGATTGCTTCGACTCATGGAGCGCAAACTTGGTATCCGCATCACCAGCCGCGACGGATGGATGAAAATCCAGGGGGATGCCGAAGCCGTGGCCAAGGCCCGGCATTTGATAGGTGAACTTCGCCGGGTCGTTTCTCTAGGAGGAGTGATCGGGAGGGATGAGTTTCTGTTCGCCTTGGAGCATCGCGAACCGCACCCTGAGCCTTCACTCACAATCCCGGCATCTCCGGTTGCTCCCCTTGAGGGACTCTATCAGGAGCGGATCCAGTGCTCTCCGCGCAAGCCGCCCGTTGTTCCGAAGAACCTTTCCCAACTGGAGTACCTGCGCGCCATTGATGCCCATGACATTACCTTCGGCGTCGGTCCCGCCGGCACCGGAAAGACGTACCTTGCCGTTGCCAAGGCCGTCGCTGCCCTCAAGGCGGAAAAAGTGAGCCGGATCATCCTCACGCGACCCGCCGTGGAGGCCGGTGAAGCCTTGGGATTCCTGCCCGGGGAACTGCAGGAAAAGATACTGCCTTATCTTCGCCCTCTCTACGATGCTCTGCACGACATGCTGGAACCCGAGGAAATCCAGCGCGCCATCGAGCGGAACATCATTGAAATCGCGCCCTTGGCCTACATGCGTGGCAGAACCCTGAACAAGGCATTCATTATTCTGGATGAGGCTCAGAATACGACCACCGAGCAGATGTTCATGTTCCTCACTCGCATCGGGATCGGTTCGAAGTGCGTGATCACGGGCGACAGGACTCAAATCGATCTTCCCAAGAACAAGCCAAGCGGTCTGATTGAGGCGATTGGCGCACTGGCAAGCACTCCGGGAATCAACTTCCATCTTTTCGACGAAAAAGATGTCGTTCGTCACCCTCTGGTTAGGGCCATCATCACGGCCTATAAGGAGCATCGCGGACTCCAAGAGACCCGTATTTGATTAATCATCCAATGTTCCGTTTCCTGAAAAAACAGAGGCTCGCCGCCCGGGGGATGAGTTGCGGGAAGTCACGCCTTGCCAGCAGGGAGACCATGTTCGGCATGCTTGAGGAGGGGCGTCTCCTGCGTTTTGGGATTATCTTTGCCGTCGCAGGAATTCTTGCCCTGTTCTGCCTGGCGGGTGATCCGCATGATCCGCTTAAACATCTGCTATACGCTCTCCTTGTGCTTGCCCTTGCCGTTGTCCAACCGGTGGTCAGCAACGATTCGTCCTTAAAGAAAAATTCCTCGCTCGCCCTTTTCTTTGGAGTGATCCTGCTACAGGTGGGGATCGGAGAGTTTCTGCAAGGCCAGGCAATCGAGGGACGTCTGGATGATCGCCTTGTAGCCCTGCTTCTTCCCTACGCCTTTGCGCCCTTGATCCTGTCCGTGCTCATGGGTCCCCAGATCGGCCTTTCGGCATGTCTGGTCGGAGCGCTCTGGTGGTCTGTCCTTCATGCGAGGAGAGATCCCGTGCTGCTTCTGCTGGCGATCACCGGGGGTCTTGTAGCCGTTCTTTCCACTCTTCGGGTCCGCCGCCGCTCGAGGCTTCTGAGAGCAGGTTTTTATTCAGGCATCGCCGTCTGGATCCTGGCAGTCCTGTCCGGCCTGATCGGTCCGGTCCTTTGGGATAGCCTCACCTCCACGGACTGGTGGAGTCTTGGTATAGAAAGCGCTCTTGCCGTGGGTACGGGGATTCTGACGGCGGTTCTGGTCAGCGGTTCCCTTCCGATGATCGAGAAGCTTTTCGGGATCACCACGGAGATTTCCTGGCTTGAGATGGCGGACCTCAATCATCCCCTACTCCGAAGACTTAGCCTCGAGGCACCCGGCACCTACCATCACTCGCTGGCAATGGCTAATCTCGCGGAGGCTTGCGCCGAGAAAGTCGGAGCCAATGCCACGCTCTGCCGGGTTTCCGCCTACTTCCATGACATCGGTAAGTTGGTGAAGCCTGAGTACTTCACGGAAAACATGCCGGCCGGCGAGAATCTCCATGATGAATTAACACCCACCATGAGCGCCCTGGTCATCCTTTCCCATGTGAAGGAAGGGGTCGATCTGGCTATCCGCAACAAACTGAACCGCCGCGTGATCGATGCGATCAAACAGCACCACGGCACGACTGTTGTCGAATATTTCTACCAGCGTGCGTGCCAGCAGGAGAAGGATGCGCGTGCCGGGGGCTCTCTCATGAATGTTCGTCCCGAGGATATTCCGAAAGTCAGCGAGGAGAGCTACCGTTATCCCGGTCCCAAGCCTCAGACCGTGGAGGCTATTATCATGGGTCTTGCCGATGCCGCCGAGAGCGCCTCACGGAGTCTGGAGCGACCCACTCCCCAGCGACTAGACGACCTCGTCCATGACATCCTTCAGGACCGGATCAACGATGGTCAATATGATGAGGCTCCTGTGACCCTCTGCCAACTGCAGGAGATTGCCTCCACCCTAGTCTCCTGCCTGACAAGCATGCTTCACTCGAGAATCAGCTACCGGCGACGGGAGACGGATCGCGAACTTGTTGTTGCGGAAAACAGGTGATCGGGCAGGGGGAAGAGACGGTCGACTGCGACCAAAATGTTGAGCGGAACCGATTTTTTCTTGGTCATGCGCCGCGACTGGGAGCATAGTATGTTGCTCCCGCGCATTCACCATGATTTCCCCCGATTCCGATGTTCAGGATCTGACGCCCATATCGGCTTCCCCGACAGACGTGGCCCCGTTGGGACATCCCTCCCCGAAACCCCTCCATGAGCGGACCGCCGCGGAGGAAGTCGGCGGCATGGATTGGGCAGCCATCGAGGCCGACCCTGGGTTTGCCGCGCTTCTCCGCTCAAAGGCGTCTTTCGTGGTGCCTGCGACGGCTTTCTTCATGATTTATTATTTCCTCTTGCCGATCGGTGTCGGTTGGTTTCCCAAACTGATGGAGACTCCCGCTTGGGGGGTGCTGAATGTGGCTTACCTTTTTGCCCTTTCACAATTTCTGATGGCCTGGATCCTCGCCTTCCTCTACATCGGCGTCGCCGCGGGGTGGGACCGAGATGCCGCCCGGTTGATCGCAAAATTCCGCACGAGGTAATCTCATGATCCTTGCCGTCACCCCCGCCCCCGTGAGCCACACGGCTCTTTGGATGTTCCTGGGATTTGTCTTCGCGACCCTTCTCATCACCTACTTCAGCGCCCGCAAGTCATCGGGTGCCAGTGCCTATTTCGCGGCCGGTCGCCGCATTACCGGATGGCAGAACGGACTGGCCGTCGCGGGCGACTACATGAGTGCCGCCAGTTTTCTGGGGATCACGGGAATGATCGCCTTCAATGGCTACGACGGATTCATGTATTCCGTCGGCTTCCTGGTGGCCTATCTCACGGTACTCTTCATCGTGGCCGAACCGCTACGCAACGCCGGCAAGTACACCATGGCCGACCTGCTGGCCTACCGCCTCAGTCCTCGTCCAGTCCGCGCCGCGGCCTCGTTGAGTACCCTCACCGTCTCTCTCCTCTACATGATCGCCCAGATGGTCGGGGCAGGCACCCTGGTTCGCCAGCTTCTACCGGGCGTAACCTTCGAGGTGGCCGTCGTCGGGGTCGGCATCCTGATGGTCGTCTACGTGGTATTCGGCGGCATGCTCGCCACCACCTGGGTACAGATTGTCAAGGCCGTGCTTCTCATGAGCGGGAGCATCTTCCTGAGCATCCTGGTGCTCAAACGCTTCGACTTCGACCTCGGGAAGTTCTTTTCATCGCTCACGGCGATCACGTCGACCGGAGTCGACGGAGAGAAAGTCGTCCGCAACTTCCTGACTCCCGGCCTTCTGTTCAAAAACCCCTGGGATCAGCTTTCCCTCGGCATGGCTCTCATCTTCGGGACCGCCGGATTACCCCATATCCTGATCCGTTTCTACACCGTGCCCGACGCCAGGACCGCGCGCACCAGCGTCGTGTGGGCGATGGTGATTATCGGGTTCTTCTACATCATGACCACCTTCTTCGGTTTCGGGGCGGCTAGCATTCTCGGTCCCGACTACCTCAAGGGACACGGCGGCACCAATATGGCCGCTCCCGAGCTTGCCCGGACACTTGGAGGGGAAGTCTTCTTCGCGTTCATCAGCGCCGTTGCCTTCGCGACCATCCTGGCGGTGGTCGCCGGCCTGACCATCAGTGCTAGCACCAGCTTTGCCCATGATTTTTTCACCAATGTGATCCGTCACGGAAAGGATCACCTGCCCGGCGAGGAGGTTCGGGTTGCGCGGGTCACCGCAATCGTTGTCGGAGCGTTGGCCATCGGCCTCGCGATCCTGATCGGGCCCGCCGTCAACGTGGCATTCCTTGTCGGCCTCGCCTTCGCCGTGGCAGCGAGCGCCAATCTTCCCGTGATTGTCTTGTCGATCTTCTGGAAGCGTTTCACCACCGCAGGAGCCGTTGCGGGACTTCTGGTCGGACTCCTCTCCAGCATTCTCCTGATCGCTGTCGGACCGGACTTCATGAAGGATCCGTTCTTTCCGCTCAAAAACCCAGCCATCATCAGCATCCCCATGGGCTTCCTTGGGGCGATAATCGGATCTCTTTTCGCAAGGGAACGCACCGCGGAAGCGCTCTATCCCGAGTTGGTTGTCCGTGCCAACACGGGTCTCGGTGCCGAACAAGCCACGGAGCACTGAGAGAGTCGGCCTTTTGCCGTCTCCCCTTTGTACCATCTCCACTCTTATTCCGGTGGAGTCAGCTGGTTCTTTCGGCGATGGGCGTTGTTGTCATCCATCGGGTTATCTACAGATTGATGGCATCCGCCTTTGCCTCAGCATCTCCCCATGCCTTCGTCCCTTTCGGGAGTGTCCCAGCAGTAGCGGGTCAGGCTACTCCGTGACTCGCGTCACTCGGCGTTCGGCGTTCGGTGCCACCTCTTCGAGGCTGCGGCATGTGCCGCAGGCTACCGCGCCCATACCCACAGGCTTGGTTGCCCTAGGTCTTACGCCTAGCCCATCAACAAAATCCCTTCGCCAATTCCACCAGACTAATCGTGTCAATGGTATTACAGCTTGACCCCGAAGCGCTCCCCTTTTTTTGCCGAGATGGCGAAGGCGGCTAGGAGTTCCGCAGTCTCCTCCAGATCGGAATACTGGATCATCTCGACAGGAGAGTGCATGTAGCGGTTTGGCACGCCGATGGAGACGGTGGGAATGCCCCCCTTCTGCTTGAAGATGGCGTCGGCATCCGTTCCGGTCCAGCGGGGGTTCACCTCCACCTGCAGGGCGATGCCGACCTTCTTTCCTACCTCGCGGAGATGCTCGTTCACCACGGGATGGTTCACGCTCCCGAGGCTAAGGACCGGTCCCTTTCCCAGGAGGACTTCGCCATGCTTGGCTTTGGAGCAGTTGGGGATGTCCGTGGCGTGGGTGACGTCGACGACGAGAGCCGCATCCGGATGGACCCGGTAGCCCGCCATCGAGGCCCCGTAGAGCCCGTTCTCCTCCTGGATGGTAGAAACAGCCACAAGCTGCGCCTGGAGTTTTTTCTTGTTCAGGGAGGCGATACGTAAACCTTCGGCCGCTGCCCATGCGCCGATTCTGTTGTCGCAACCGCGCGCCGCGAAGCGTCCTCCCGCCAACTCCTGGAACTCCGCCGAGTAGGTGACCGCATCGCCGATGGAGACCAGTTTCTCAGCCTCTTTCCGTGAGGTGGCGCCGATGTCGATGTGCATGGCGTGTATCTCGGGAACCTTATTGCGGTCGTCTGGCTCCTGCAGATGAATAGCGAGAAGTCCGGTGACTCCGGGAACTGAACCTTTAGCCCCATGAACCGTAACGCGCTGGCCGCGGATCAGCCCTTTATCCACTCCGCCGATGCCCTTGAAATAAAGGAATCCTTCCTCGGAGATGTGCGAGACCATCAGTCCCAGTTCATCGACATGGCCGCTGATCAGGATTGTTGGGTCTCCCTTCCCAGAGGCTGGATTCAAGATGGCGTAGGCATTGCCGTAGGAATCGATCTCCACGGAATCGGCAAACTGACCGACGTAATCAACCCATACCTTCTGCCCTTTGGTTTCGAATCCTGAGGGGGACGGGGTATTGAGCAGTTTCTTGAGAAATTCGTAGGGTAAGGACTTTGGAGTAGATTTCATGTCTTGAGACTGAATCCTCTCGGGGCGGGGCTGAAGAAAAATCGGTCGCTTTGGAACAGAACGACCAAGACTTTGGTAGCAGCGCAGGCGAACACCGAACGACGCCATCCAGCGCTTTACCGAGGACTGGGGTGCCTATCGCATCAAGCTCCAGAACCCCGGGGCCGATCCCGCCGCCATCCTGCGTGCAATAGTGGAGGAGTGCGGCTACTTCGAGGATCTCAAGAAGAGCTGCAAGACCGAGCAGGAGGCCGACAGCCGTCAGGAGAATGTTCGGGAACTGCTCAATGCCCTTACAGGCTATTGCCAGCGCCATCCCCGTGATGGTGCCCGCGGCTTCCTCGACGGCCTAGTTCTGGAGCAGGAACGCGAGGAGGAGAAGGCCGAGGAGCGGGACGGCGTCACCCTCATGACCCTCCATGCCGCTAAGGGACTCGAGTATCCCGAGGTCTGGCTTGTCGGTGCCGAGGATGGATTCCTACCCTATGAGCGCTCCAAGAGCGAGGGGACCGTCGAGGAGGAGCGCCGCTTACTCTATGTCGGCATCACACGGGCTCGTCATCGCCTAACCATCACCCACTGCTCCACCCGCAGGAAATTCGGCAGCGTTATGTCCTGCACCCCTAGTCCTTTCCTTCTGGAACTGGCGGGCGAGGGGGTGGAGTCTGGGAGTATGGAGGATATTTTATCCGCCCCGATGTCGGACGAAGAGGTGAGCGACGGCTTTGCGCAAATGAGGGCGATGCTTAATGGGTAGACTCGCGATTTAGCTGCAATTCTTGTACAGGGAGCGCAGGCCAACAACGCTATCCGCCAACTCTCACAAGCCTCTCCGCCGGAGGCTTACTGAGGTTCGTAGAGAATCCGTCCACACTGCGGGCAGCCAACGATTTCCTTCTCAGCCCTGACTTCGAGGATGGACTGGTTGGTAACCTGCATGTTGCAGCCGGCACAGACGCCGTGCTCGACGGTGACAAGCGCAATGCCGTTCTTGCTCTTGAAGAGGCGGTTGTAGCGGTCGAGCAGATCCTCGTCGATTCCGCCGGTGAAGCCGGGACGCTCTGACTCGAGCTCCTTCTTCCTGGCTTCTAGGTTCTCCTTGCGGGAGACGAGAGAGGCCATGTGGGTTTCGACCTTCTTCTTCTCGGCGACATGGGCTTCCTGAGCCGCCTGCAGAGCGGGCTTCAGCCTTTCGGCATCTTCCATCAGGACAAGTTCACGATCCTCGATCTCCACGATGGACTTCTCGGCCATCTCGATCTCATGGCGTAGGGCGGAGAATTCTTCGTTCTTGCGGGTCTCGAGCTGCTGGTTCTTGTAGCGCGCGATCTGATCCTGCTTCGCCTTCACGTCGATCTCGAGTTTTTTGCGATCGATCTCGATTTCTTTCTGGCGTCCGCGTGCCGCTTCGAGGCGGTCGTCAGCGGCCTTAAGCTCACGGTCACGCGCCACTTTTTCTCCGGGCAGTGCTGCGAGCTCGGTGAGGACGGCCCGGAGCTTCTGGTCGCGATCCTGCAGGATGAGAAGTTTTTCGACGGAGGGGAGCATAAAGCAGGGTAGGGGGAGGGTAGGAAGGGCCTCTATTTCCAGAGGTAGGACTGGGTGAGGGCGACGATCTTGTTGTCGACGATCAGGATGCAGCGCCAGTTGGTGACTTGGCCGTTCTCAAGGTAATCGTCGCCGATGATAGAAAACCGGGTGCCGAGTGAGCCCTTCACGTTGGTGTAGCTCTTTTCACGAGCCATCACGAAGTTGCCGAGGTTGGCCTGGCGGTACTCGAGGCGGATAGTCACGTCGGCCGGCGAGCCGTGGTTCCACCAGAAGAAGTTGAAGTAATTCCCCTTGAGCTCATCCTTGTCAAGTGAGGTGGTGGCTGGCCACATGTAGTAGCGTCTCTCAAATTCAATGGATTCGTTCGGCTTCGTTCCTCCCTTTTGAAAAAGGGCGGGATCATTCAGGAACTGGGCCTCTTTCCGGAAGGTGAAGGCGGAATTGATGGCGAGCGGCAGGACATTCGCTTGATCCAGTTTGACTTGAGGCGGCTCCTGAGTGGCGCACCCTCCCAGGGCGAGAAGGCTGAGGAGGGGCAGGAGTACAAGGAGAGATAGCTGCCGAAGCCCGTAATGGAGGGTGTGGCGACCGAGGTCTTGGAGTTCTTCGCGGAGAAAGCCCATAAAACATCGATCAAAGCGGTTGGCTTGAACGCTGTCAATCCACCGAGGTTGGGCTGGAGGTTGGTCGCGATGACGCTCTTGACGATTTTCGCCCTCCCCTCCAATGTCCCCTATATGAGCCAGTTCCAAGATTCCCTCCAATCCCTTCAGGAAGTCCTTCAGGCGCTGCCCCCCTTGCAGGCCGATCTGGAAAAGGCTGCCGCCATGGCCGGCGATGCCCTGCTGGCCGGTAACAAGCTGATGTTCTGCGGCAATGGCGGGAGCGCCAGCGACAGCGCTCATCTGGCGACCGAGTTCACCTGCCGCTTCAAGGAAGACCGCCGCCCCTATCCGGCCATGGCCTTCACGGTTGATGCCGGTCTGATGACAGCGATCGGGAACGACTATGACTTCACCGAGGTCTTCGCGCGTCAGGTAGCGGCCTTTGGCAAGCCGGGCGACGTTCTCATCGTGCTCACCACGAGCGGCAAGTCCCGGAATATCCTTGCGGCTCTCGAGGAGGCACGCAGGCAAGGGGTGCATACGATTGCGTTCCTTGGCAAGGGGGGGGGCTTCACCAAGGGTGCTGCTGATGTCGAGCTGATCGTTCCCGGGATCGAGACCGCGCGGATCCAGGAGGCGCAGAAGTTTCTGCTCCATGTCCTCTGCGAGATTGTCGAAGAGAGGCTCCCTCGATAGTCATCAGTAATGAGCCCTGATGAACGTTAAGGGTTGAACACAAGTGAACACTAAGGGCTGCGACACTTGAACGGACCTCAGTTTTCCATGGTCGCCTGGATCGCCGTCGGAATGCTCGGTCTGATTAACGGATCCTTTCTGAATGCGGTCATCCACCGCCTTCCCCGCGGCATCTCACTGCTGAATCCCAAGCGATCTTTCTGTCCTGGTTGTGGCAAAACGATTCCGTGGCATGAGAATTTGCCGGTGGCCAGTTGGGTGCTTTTGCGGGGTTGCTGCTCGGGTTGCGCCATGCCGATCGCGATCCGCTATCCCCTTGTCGAGCTTCTGACTGCAGGCCTTTATCTGCTGGCCTGGGAACGCTTCGGCCTGCCTCTGGCGCCGGTCTTCTGGCTCTTCCTTTCGCTGCTTGTGGCGGCGACCTTCATCGACTTTGACCATCTGATCATCCCGGATGAGATCACTAAGGGGGGAGTCGTTGCGGGTCTGGTCTGCTCACTGCTGGTGCCTCAAATGATGGGGGTTCCCATCTGGTGGCAGGGACTGTTGCTCTCATTGATCGGAGCCTCACTCGGCTTCTTCCTGCTCTGGGGTGTCGTGGAGCTGGGGAAGCTGGCCTTCGGGCGCCGCAAGATCCGGACAAATCAACCGACGCCGCTCGAGATCACGGGAACCGATGCCGAGCCTCTGCTGATTTTCGGTCAGGAGAGCATCCCTCTGGCCGACCTATTTTATCGCGAGAAGGACCGGGTGGAGGCCTCCTGTGCATGGCTTGAGATCGATGGGGAACGACTCCAAGGTATCGAGGCAGAGTCACTGATCCTGAATCCGAGTGGAGTAACATATGGCTCACGCTTCTGGGCCTACGAAGGAATCTCCGAGCTCATGCCGCTTCGTACTGAGGTCACCTCGATCATGTTGCCCCGCGAGGCGATGGGCTTCGGCGACGTAAAGTTCCTGGCCTGCATCGGAGCCTTCCTGGGATGGAAAGGAGTGCTCTTCTCCCTCTTTGCCGGATCGATTGTTGGGGCCCTGATCGGTGTTGCAATGATGGCCGCCACCCGGGGTCGCTCTGGAGGAAGGATACCCTTCGGTCCCTATCTGGCTCTAGGAGCCCTACTCTGGGTTTTTGTAGGACCCGAGTTCATTGATCTCTATGCAAACTGGGTCACGGGGGGCGGTTTTTTTCTCCTGCTACGCCATCCCTCCCTGTAATCTCAAAGCTTCATGTCGCAATACCAGCAGTCGCACCAGAATCCCGAGGCGAAGCCCTCACTGTTTCTTTTCAAGTATCTCCCCAAGAGCTGGGGTCCGTTCCGTGAGCTGGTGGGCTATCTCGCTCCCTACAAGCAGCGCATCGCGCTTGGGTTGCTGGCCGGGATTGGATTTGCGGCGGTCAACAGCTCCATGCTTCTGCTGATACGATGGATCGGCGACACGGCTTTCCAGGGGAAATTCAGCCAGACGGACATGATGAAGGGGGCGACCCTGGGCCAGGGGCCGAAAATCGATGCATTCCTATGGATGGCACTGCTGATCCCCGGTGTGATGATCCTGCGCAGCCTGCTCTCCTATGCGAATGTCTACTGCCTCACTTGGGTCAGTTTGCGAGCCCTGCGCGACATGCGCCGCCGGGTTTTCGGCCATCTCATGGGTCAGTCCCTTGATTTCTTCAACAAGTCGCAGTCCGGTCGCCTGCTCTCCCGCGTTCTGAACGACACGATGGTCGCCCAACAGTCGATGGTGACGATCGTTGGCGATCTGGTGAAACAGCCACTGACCGCCATCGGGGCCATTATCGTTCTACTGCACATCGACTGGAAGTTTACCCTTTTCTCACTCGTTCTTTTCCCCATTTGCCTGGTGCCGGTGATCGTCTATGGGCGCCGTGTCCGCAAGGCCTCCCGCGCTATGCAGAACGAAGCGGGAGTCATGGCCGTAATCCTGCAGGAGTCCTTCGCCGGAGTTCGCATTATCAAGTCTTTTGCCCGTGAGGCCTTCCAGCTGCGTCTTTTTGACAAGTCGAGCGAGGAGCAGTTCCGCTCCAGCATGAAGGCCAGTAAGAGCGGCGCCATTGTCCAGCCGATGATCGAGACGGTCTCCGCCTTCGGTGTCTCGCTGGCCCTTTTCTATGTCTACTTCTCTCACTTGACCATCGGGAGTTTCCTGGCCCTGCTCGGCGGCATGTTCCTGCTCTACGATCCGATCAAGAACATCAGCAAGATCCACGTGACCATCCAGAACTGCCTCGGCGCGGCCACGAGCATCATCGAGCTGCTGGGCACCAAGCCGACGATCCACGACTTGCCGGGGGCCCGGCCGCTTGGAGCCGTACGCGGTCATTTGGCCTTCGAGGGAGTGAATTTCTCATACGGCATTCCGAGTGTCGCTGGTGGTATGGCGGAGAATGCCGTAACCGGTCTGAATCTGGTGATTGAGCCGGGACAGAAAGTCGCCCTGGTCGGGGCCAGCGGCGCCGGGAAGAGCACGATCCTCTCGCTGCTGCTCCGCTTCTACGATCCTCAGCAGGGGCGCGTCTTGATCGACGGGAATGATTTGCGCGATCTGACTCTCGATTCGTTGCGCGAGCAGATCGGCATCGTCACCCAGGAGAGTTTCCTCTTCCACGATTCAATCTATGAGAATATCCGCTTCGGCAGGCTCGATGCCACAAAGGAAGAGATCGAGGAGGCTGCCCGGCTTGCGTATGCCCACGACTTCATCATGGCTCAGCCTCAAGGCTACGAGACCGTGGTCGGAGACAAGGGATGTCTTCTCTCAGGCGGCCAGCAGCAGCGTCTGGCTATCGCTCGTGCCCTGCTGAAGGCGGCGCCTGTCCTCCTGCTCGATGAGGCGACCTCGGCACTCGACTCCGAATCGGAGAAGATGATCCAGTCCGCCCTCGAGAGTCTCTCGGAAGGTCGCACGGTGATCGCTATTGCCCACCGACTCTCGACAGTACTCGGCAGCGACATGATCGTCGTCATGGATCAGGGGCAGATCGTGGCCTCCGGCACCCACGCCGAGTTATTGAACTCCTCCGAGCTTTATTCCAATCTCTATCGTCTCCAGTTCACCCACGCCACCTGACGAATTGCAGCACTCTAATTTCTTAAGCATGAAAATCCAACGCGCCCTCCTCTCCGTCTCCGACAAGACGGGACTCATTGACTTTGCCCGCGGCCTGCATGAGCAGAATGTCGAACTTCTCTCCACCGGAGGCACTGCCAAGGCGATCGCCGCCGCTGGCATTCCGGTCCGGGAGATCTCCGACTATACCGGCTTCCCCGAGATGATGGATGGCCGCGTGAAGACCCTCATCCCGAAGGTCCACGGAGGACTCCTCTTCCTCCGCGACGATCCGAAGCACCAGGCCCAGGCGGCCGAGCACGACATCCTGCCGATCGACCTGGTCTGCGTGAATCTCTACCCCTTTGAGGAGACCGTGGCCAAGAAGGGCGTGACCCTGGAAGAAGCCATCGAGCAGATCGATATCGGCGGTCCCTCCATGATCCGCAGCGGGTCTAAGAACCACCGCTCCGTCACTGTCGTTGTGGATCCCGATGACTATCCCCGTGTCCTTGAGGCGATGAAGGCCGGCAATGGCGAGACCACGCCCGAGCTGCGCGCCCGCCTTGCGGTTAAGGCCTTCGCCACCACCGGCGCCTACGATCGCGCCATCAGCTCTTATCTCGATAACGAGAGTGCTCCCGGCGAGACTCTATCCCTGGAGTTTCCTCTGGCCGGACGCCTTCGCTACGGCGAGAACCCTCACCAGGAAGCCGAACTCTACGGCAGCTTCTTCGACTATTTCGAGAAGCTCCACGGCAAGGAACTCTCCTTCAATAACATCCTCGATATCACGGCGGCCACCCGCCTGATCAGCGAGTTCGAGAAGCCGACCGTCGCCATCCTGAAGCACACCAATCCCTGCGGTGTCGGCAGTGATGAGAATCTCGCCGAGGCATGGGAGAAGGCTTTTGCGACCGATCGGTCCGCGCCCTTCGGAGGCATCATCATCGTGAACCGCCCGGTCGACGAGGCGCTCGCCCGCGCCATTTCCGAGATCTTCAGCGAGGTGATTATCGCTCCTGAGTTTTCCGTCGATGCCCGCGCCTTGCTGCAGAAAAAGAAGAACCTCCGACTCATGCGTCTGCTCCAGGAAATTCCCGCCACAGATCGCGATATCCGTTCCGTGATCGGCGGCATGCTTGTCCAGGATGCCGATGTCTCCCCGAAAAAGGGCCCTGGAAGCATCGAGCATCATGTCGTCTCCAGCCGTCCTCCAACCAAGGATGAAATCGAGGCGATGAAATTCGGCTGGAAGGTCGTCAAGCATGTGAAGAGCAACGCCATTGTCTATGCAGGCAAGGACCGCACCCTCGGTATCGGTGCCGGTCAGATGTCGCGTGTCGATTCCTCGCGTATAGCCGTCTGGAAGGCCGGCGAGGCCGGTCTCTCCCTGAAGGGAAGTGTTGTCTGCTCCGATGCCTTCTTCCCATTCCCTGATGGTCTTATTGCCGCCGCTGAAGCGGGAGCAACCGCCGCCATTCAGCCAGGCGGTTCCGTCCGTGATCCCGAGGTGATCGCCGCGGCCAACGAGCGTGGCGTCGCCATGGTCTTCACCGGCACCCGCCACTTCCGTCACTAATCCGCATTTTTTAAGAACCGTGGGAGCTCTGCTCGGCGTTAATATCGACCATGTCGCCACCGTGCGACAGGCCCGTTATGCGAGAAACGCAGGTTCTATCAACGTCGAACCTGATCCTGTCGAAGCGGCTCTGGCCGCCGAGCGGGGAGGGGCTGTAGGAATCACCGCGCATCTCCGTCAGGACCGTCGCCATGTCGTCGACCGCGATATTTTTCGACTCAAGGAAGCGATCGGCACGAAGCTCAACCTCGAGATGGGGAACGCCCCCGAGATCGTGGCGATTGCCCTGAAGGTTCTTCCTGCCGATGTCTGCCTTGTCCCCGAGAGCCGCGAAGAAGTGACCACCGAGGGCGGGCTGGACTGTGTTAAATATCATTCAGCTCTCGAGCCGACCCTTAAGGCCATGCGTGACGCAGGCATCCGTGTCAGTCTCTTCATTGATCCCGAGTCTGATCAAATCGCCGCCGCCGCTTCACTCGGCGCTCCCGTCGTGGAACTCCATACCGGAGCATATGCCGAGGCCGCAGGAGCTGCACGAGAGGCTGAGCTAGCTCGCCTGATCGAGGCCGCTCGTCAAGCCGCTGATACCGGAATCCAGGTGAACGCCGGCCATGGTCTGAACTACACCAATGTCCAGCCGATCCTAACCCTCCCCAAGCTTGTGGAACTGAATATCGGCCACTCGATCGTTTCGCGCTCACTTTTTGTGGGGCTAGAACAAGCGACCCGTGAAATGGTTGAGTGCTTGCGCTTTTAGCGCAGAGCTTTGTTGTTGCTTGCTCGCCGTATTCATAGATACGGCTTCGCTCTCACGCCTTACTCTGCATCTAAAATCCCTGCGCTCTGCGCGAGATTCTGCTGCGATTGCAAAGCCGAGTACCGGGAAGCACGGAGTAGCTTTTACGGAGATTTTCTGAACGAGCTGACGCGGTCTTGATCGGGTGAATGTGCTTGAGTGGCGTGTGCCGATAAGGCATCCTGAATGAAGATGCGTTTTGAATGGGATCCTCACAAAAATGAACTTCTCAAATCCACCCGTGATATTTCTTTCGAGGCCATTGTGGTCCATCTGGGACTTGGGGATCTCTGGAGAATTGCGGATCACCCCGATCAGGCACGCTACCCTGGGCAGAAGCTCTTCTTCGTCATCATTGAGGACTATATCCACATCATTCCCTATGAGGAGCGAGGGGAAATCATTTGGCTGATCACCATCATTCCCAGCCGTAAGGCTACCCGGGACTATCTAGAGGAAAAAAACAATGAAACTGACTAAGGAAGAACAAGAAGTTGAATCACTGTACGAAGCTGGAAAAGTTGTGCTGCGCAAGCCCGGGAGGGTGATGCTGAACAAGTTGGCCTCCGCCGCGGATAATACCTTCCGAAAGGATCGTCGGATCAATATCCGGCTCTCCGAACACGACATGGTTGGGATCCAGCGTGTGGCAGCCTCCAAGGGGGTTCCCTACCAGACCCTCATCTCGGGCCTGATCCACCAGTTCGTCGAGGGGGATCTGGTTCAGAAGGCCTGAGCCTTTTTCTGTCTACCGGACTTTTCTCATCCAAGGCCCGCGATCTAGGCGGAGAGTGGCGTTGGTCTGCGGTCGCCGTATGACTACTACGCATTTTGAACGGCACTTTGCTCCCGCAAAGCGGTGCCGCCTTTCAGGTTTGCCTACGGCAACTTCTCCGCGCCTCTTCCGAGAGGCTTGGTTC
>CAIOJL010000062.1 GCA_903858595.1 uncultured Spartobacteria bacterium
AGCCAGCATATAAAGGGTTTGACGGTTCTTCTCCTCGTGGCGGATATGTCCGGGAGGTAACGATTGGAAGTGGGCGATCTGGGCAGGCGTCTGCGGCTTCACAGCACGGAAGCCGGCTTGAGTAAGGAAGGTCTCCTTCTTTTGCAGATGCGTGGCGCATCCGGACAGGAATAGCGCGAGGGAGAGGCCACAGAGGCCACGGAGCCCATAGAGGGCAAGATGTGGGAGGTAACGGTTCATGAGAAGAGTATGATTAGCGGAACAAGCAGGAGAGGCGAGGATAAGGCTTTTAGTAAAACAAGGGACCGAAGAAGGGATCCATCATTCCACCCCATCCGGCATAGTCATCCGCCAGAAGTTTATCTTCCTTGTCGGCGGCCCGATCAGGAATGACGACCTTGGAATAGAGGATGTGCTGGTAACGCTCAAACTGGGAATTGGCCCCAACAAGCAGGAGATTCTTGCGAGGGTCTGAGTAGACGAACAGCGTGTGTCCCTTGCGGGTCATCTGCGTGATCTTGCCAGGAGTGAGGGCCTGGACTTTGGCAATCTGGGAGGGCGTTGTCGGTTTTACGGCTAGGAACCCAGCTTCGCGCAGGAAGTTCTCCTTCTGCTGCAAGTGGGAGGTGCAGGCTGGGAGAAGAAGGAGCGGAAGAATGAGGATCGAGAGGAGTGGGAGAAGTCGGTTCATGAGAAGCGGATCCCCTTGTAGGCCGGGATCCTATGAGAGTCCAAGAAAACATGCGGCAGAAGGCATGCGCCGATGGATTAAAACTCGGTTCTGCGCGCCAAGCTGGCATGATCCTGCGATGAAATCCGATCAGGACCTCTACAAGCAACTGCGGGATCTGCCCAAGGAGGAGCTGTGGGCTCGTGAAGTGCCCCGCTTCGATGCGGCACAGGCCCGTGAGCGGCTGGAGCGCGTGGCTGTGATCCGAGCGGTCGGGATGATCTTTTCCCGATTCGGGACGGATGAGGAACAGGCCGTAGTTCGAGCCTGGCTGATCAACTTGCTGAAGGATCCTCAGGAAAAAATCCGCCGCTATGCCCTGGCTGCGCTGCCCAAGATCGGCGCGGGCGAGGTCGGCGAACGCGAGATACTGGCACTGCTCAAGTCCGGTAATAAGGATAAGGAGGGGCGGGAGGCCCGTTATCTCGGACGCGCCCTGGAGAAGGTCGGCGGCGAGGCAACGCTGGCTCTGATCGAGGAAGGGATAGACCTGCCGGCGATGACGGTTCAGAAGGTGAAGGCAGGTGTTTCGCGAAAGGAGGATGCCGGAGGCGTTCTTCTCGACGCCTTGCTTCCCCTGCGTCATGGGGACGCTGACATGAGGGTGCTGCTACGCTGCCGCCGCGGTCTGGAGGATTTCGTCCGCGATGAGGCGGCTGAAAAGCTCTCCACAATGCAGTGGCTGATCGAATCGACGAGGCCCGGCTGCGTCACACTCAAGCCACTGAAGGAGTTCAAACTGGCTTCTCTCTACCAGCTCCGCTGCTTTGCCACGGTGGCTTTTCCCCTCGGAACAGTAAGCGGAGAGGAGGGGCCGAAGTGGGTCGAGCCGCTAGCCCGATGCATCGCCTCCGAGCGAGCCCGTGATCTGATGCTCAGCGGCACAGGGAATGCACCGCGCTATCGATTGGAATTTGCGGGAGGCGGCCACCAGCGTGGAGCCATCCGTCAGGTGATCGATCGTGCCTACGCCTTATGCCCCGAGATCCTGAACGATGCACGGCAGGCTCCCTGGTCGATCGACGTGCTGGCTACCAACCGGGGTGAATCCTCTGTTGAGCTGCGTCCACGGCTCTATCCCGACCCGCGTCTGGGCTACAGGCAGGACGACATCGCGGCCGCCTCGCACCCTCCGCTGGCAGCCTGCATGGCGCGGCTAGCAGGATATTGTGACGACGAGGTGGTGTGGGATCCCTTCTGTGGTTCGGGACTGGAACTCATCGAGCGCGGACTGCTGGGCGGGGTGACAGCCGTTCATGGTACGGATCTGGATCCCAGGGCGATAGAGGTCGCCCGGGCGAATTTTGAAGCGGCAAAGATCGAGGGAATGGAAACGGAAATAACAAGTTCGTTCACGGAATGTGATTTTAGGAATGCAGCCATTGCTCCCGGAAGCATTTCGCTGATCATCACGAATCCCCCGCTTGGTAGGCGTGTCCGCATCAAGGACATGCAGGGGCTCTTTGCGGATCTCTATGCTGCTGCCTCGCGCGCTCTGCGCGTCGGAGGACGACTGGTCTTTGTAAATCCCCTGCGCACCGAACCCCAGGA
>CAIOJL010000063.1 GCA_903858595.1 uncultured Spartobacteria bacterium
GCGTGACCCACCTTGAACCCAAGGTCCCAAAGAGCCATAAGACATATGGAGATGATCCTCTCCATCACCTCGGTCGGTTTGTTCCCCTCATGAAGAAATGTGATGTCCACGTCACTGAAGGGATTCAATTCCCTCCTTCCGTATCCACCGAACGCACTCACCAGAAATCCGGGGAGCTCTTTTTCTCCTAGCTCCTTGCTGGTCGCGAATTGAAAAATCTCCCGCACGAGGATATCCACGATTTCGGTTCTGCGGCTTGCAATTTCCTTTCCGCCGCCCCCTCCTTTGTGCCAGATCTTCAGCCGGTGCTCTTCCTTTTTAAGGAAGGATTGAAGCTTGGTTATGGGGAGTTCTTTTTCCCCCTCAATGACATCCGCGAGCTTCCGAGCGACTTCCTCCTGAATGCGCGCGCGGTGTTCCGAGAGAGGGATGATGCCTTCCATAGGGTGCTCCTTTGTCAGTGCGTTGTGATGACAATTTCGACGCGTCTGTTGATCTGCTGTTCGATAACGCTCCCGGTTGAAGGTGCCAAGATGTGTCTCTTTCCAAAACCTGCCGTTGTTATTTGACGAATATCCAAACCGGCGTTCTGGAGAAGCCAAGTCTTCACGGCCTCCGCTCTCCGAAGACTCAGCTGATCGTTATAGGCCTCACTTCCAAAGGAATCGGTGTGTCCCTCTATGCGAAAGGATGCCTGTGCATTTCTTCTGATCAGCGCACCAAGTTTTAAAAGAGATTCGGATGCTTCTTTTCTCAATGTATCGGAGTCGTATTCAAACAGCAGATCCGTCGGCATCAGAATGGGTGCCGTTTTCTGGGTAAGGGTGGCCGTACCGGCCAGCAGATCATCGATGTTACTCAAGTTGGTTCCTACACCTGCACCAGCCTGTTGGCCTTCCTTTGCACTGGTTCTGGAAAACCCATCCTCTCGAAGTGGCAGAAGTGCGTGTTGTTCGGTTTTGTTTCCCTGCTCCAGCACCATAGCGGAAAACGGCACTGTATTAGGAAGCGCGTTCACAGCGAGTGTTTCCGTACCCGGAAGTTTTTCGACTTTTTCTGGTGGATGCTGATCCACTCTCTCCTCTGGAATAATTTCCTTGGGTTGCTGCATGACCTGTGGCTTCTCCAGTGTGGTGGTTTTTCCGTCGGTCACGGGGTGTTCCTGAGAAATGACGACTTCCACATGCTGCTCCTTTTTCTCTTTGCGTGGTTCTGAATCAACCAGTGTTTTTGCATCAATCTCCACTCGTTTCATCCGGAATGTTCTTGGAACAATCGTATCGTAACTGGCCGACGAGAATCCCGGAACTATCCAAGTACTTGATTCACTCAGAAAAAGAAGGTGTGCGAGTATGGAACCCAGGAAGCAAACAGCAAAGATCCACACAAAAAGAGATCTTGTACCGAGCCGTGGTCTTTTTAACGATACTCTTCCCATGAGACGTTCTTTTCTATTTGCTCCTAGCCAACACTGAAAGAATTCTTCGAGATCCTTTTTCTACGACATTACCCATGCATGGTTGTTCACAGGATGGATTGATAAAAAAATCTTTTTGCCAATTTCTTCATAATAATAAGAGTGAGAATAAGCGGGCCCAGGCACACCTAAACCATTCTAACTACAGATTCTACTGCTTACTCTCGGTGTGTGAACGAAGAACGATCCTCTGTGGTGGAGAGGATAAAATAATGTTTCATGGAACAACAAGGCATCAGAAAGAATCATTCATCCACAAAGTGTTCCCAAAAGAGCCACTAATCCATAAAGCCCTTAAAAATAAACATAAAACATTTATAAAAAAGAACTTGTATAAAAGTTCCATGTGGAACAATGCTGATGTTTAACTACCCGGATCAATTTGATGTTGTGGTTATTGGTGCTGGGCATGCAGGCATTGAGGCAGCACATGCGGCAGCGCGCCTAGGTGCACACACACTGTTGCTTACCCAGAATGCCGATACCATCGGCCAGATGTCATGTAATCCCGCCATCGGAGGATTGGCCAAGGGCCATATGGTTCGTGAGATTGACGCGTTGGGCGGTTTGATGGGATTGAACACCGATGCCACGGGCATCCAGTTCCGGATGCTTAATGCGTCGAAGGGGCCAAGCGTCCGAGCCCCGAGGGCCCAGTGTGATAAGAAGGCCTACCAATTTCGCATGAAGGCGATCCTTGAAGACCTCCCCAATCTTTCGCTCAAGCAGGCCAACATCACGCGCTTGATCGTCGAGGGAGATCACGTGACGGGCGTGGAAACAAATCTCGGGCTGCGGTTTCTGGGCAAATCCGTGGTGATTACTACCGGCACCTTCATGAGAGGCCTCTTGCATGTAGGAATGCAGACCCAGCCAGGAGGGCGTATGGGAGATACCATTTCCACACTCAGCGACCATCTTAAGGAACTCGGTTTCGAAGTAGGTCGCTTCAAGACAGGGACACCCTGCCGACTCTTGGCCAAATCCATTGATTTTGGAAAGTGCGAGCGCCAGGATGGGGAGCTACGTCCCCCACTATTCTCTCATATCCCCGAGAGCATCAATCGGACAAAGGACGATCTTCACACACTGAATCATTACCATGAAGGAATGTTCCATGTGGAACAAATCCCTTGTTGGATAACCTACACCACCGAACATACGCACGAAATCATCCGAGCCAATCTCCATCAGTCACCTCTTTACGCAGGGGCGATCGAGGGAGTGGGACCACGGTATTGCCCTTCCATTGAGGATAAGGTGGTGAAGTTTGCTGACAAGAGCCGCCATCAGATCTTTTTGGAACCAGAGGGACGGCATACTGGGGAGATTTATGTAAACGGAGTTTCTACCAGTCTCCCCTACGAAATTCAGTACGAGTTCATCAGGTCCATACCCGCGCTGGAGAAGGCTGAGATCCTTCGGCCGGGATATGCGGTGGAATACGATTATTGTCCCCCCCATCAGCTGCATTCCACTCTGGAGACCAAGAAGGTAGAGGGGCTTTATTTTGCCGGTCAGATCAACGGAACATCCGGATACGAAGAGGCAGCAGCTCAGGGGCTGATGGCTGGAATCAATGCCGCTCTGAAGGTTCAGAAAAAAGCGCCGCTGCTACTTGGACGCGACGAAGCATACATCGGTGTCATGATCGATGATCTCGTGACCAGAGGAACTCCGGAGCCCTATCGTATGTTCACCAGCCGTGCAGAATACCGGCTACGGCTGCGCCAAGACAATTGCGATATCAGATTGACCAACAAGGCTTTAGATATAGGAATGGCTTGCGATTATAGGCGGAAGGCCTTTACCACGAAGATCAACGCCCTCGCCGCCCTGTGTAAGGAAATCACATCCATTATTCATGAGGGAATCCCGCTGGCGCAGTGGATGAAGCGTTCTGAGAACACGCCGGAGAAACTTCCCGGGGAACTCTTCGGACGCTATGCCTCCGAAATCTGGAGCTTGATGGAAATAGATCTCAAGTACGAGGGGTACCTGCGTCGGGAGGAAGACCAAATCGAACGGCAGCGGCATCAGGAGGAGACAGAGATTCCGCGGACACTTGTTTACGAAAGCATTCCCAGCCTCCGTCTGGAGGCCCGCCAAAAGCTTGCTGATTTTACTCCGGGAACATTGGGACAAGCCGCGCGGATCAGCGGCATCACTCCGGCCGACATCTCGGTGCTCTCGGTCTGGATGCGAAAGGAAGCTGCTATGGCACAGCCGCCGGCTAGCGACTGATCTTTTGCTCAGCCTGCTCGACCAGGCAGGAGTCTGCTTGCCGCCTCTTCGAGGGTCGGGGTAATCAGAAAGAGATCCTCCAGGCCCGCCAACCGGAAAAGATCTGCAACAGGAGCGCTGAGGCGTGCA
>CAIOJL010000064.1 GCA_903858595.1 uncultured Spartobacteria bacterium
CGACGTACTCGATGGCCCTTTCGTAGGCATGCCAAATCGGGAGTACCGAGAGGAACACATCCCGATTTTTGATCCCGAGGACCGGATACACGTGGTCGATCTGGAAGGTGAAGGACCGGTGGGTCAGCATGACGCCCTTCGGTTCCCCCGTGGTCCCCGAGGTATAAATGATCGGGATTCCATGACCTGCGGCCTCGATCGCCACGCGAGAGACCCGGTGATGATAAGATTTTATACGGTAGGGAAGCACGATGAGATCCGTTCTTCCCAAGAGTGAAGCGTATTCGTCAGCATTCAGATTCCGATTCAGAAACTCCACTCGCTCATCTAATAGAAGAGTCGGATCAGCTCCAAGTATTGTCCCATCGGGCATGGCAAAAGGCTCAGGCCATTGGAGCACAAAGCGGAAACGATCCGCATCCGTGCGGGAGAGTAAAATACGGATGGCATCCTGAAAAAGATCCGTCCCCTTTTCATGCCTCCCAAATCCGGGGCAAGTGATGGTGAGGGGAAAGGATGAAGGCGTAGGGCTACAGGCCACTGGTGATACAGAGGAGGAGGACCTAAAGTCCACCGGATGAGGAGCGAGTGCTACTGGCAATCCTGTGAAGCGTTGGATCTCAACCTGCATTCCCCTTGTCTCAGCGGCGAGCAGAATGCGACCGGATCGGACGGATGACTCCATCAACCAAAAGCAGAAGCGGGCCATCCTCGTGGAGGGATTGTCGGGGAATTCTGGCGGATTTCCATGACCTACATATCTTCCGAATCCCTGCACAAAGAGCAGGAAGAATCTCGTCTTCCTCGGGACAACTCCACCCCTTGCCAAAAGGGCAAAGGCCAGCAAGTGCTGGAGGCGCATCGTGAGGGCGCAGACCCAGTCGTAGGGATCGCGTCGCTTCAGCCATTTAACAACTTCCAGGAAGAAAGTCAGATTATGACGAACCCCTCCGATCGCCCCCTGGCTATTCGCATCAATCCAGCAGTTCCTAGTGAACCACGGAGTTCCTCCCACTAGTGCAATGACACCCTCGGTAGCGTCATGATGCACAGCTACATCAACCTTTTCCCCCATGGCCCGAAGTCCGCTTGCGATATCACCGATGTAGCTTGGCCAGTGCCCGCCGCCAGCCTGAAGGGCCTCTTCTGATATCAGAATTCTCACGAGAAATTTAAAATGAAGTTATTAGCCGCAAGAGTCCTAACTGGCTCCGAAGGAAGTAATTAAGAACATCCTCATCCTGTGGGCTATTTTTCATCTTGTGGCTGACCTTAACGATTTTTTTTAGATCCAATCTTTAGGCCCATGTTCTCTATCAGGATTTTTTGCTCTTTTGTAAGCGGACCCATCCTAAATGATGAAGTACCCCTACCACCCGTGATTCGTGCTTTGAGACCGATGTACTTACAATCAATCAAACGAAGAGTCTTGTAAAAAGAAGGAGGGGTGCTTTTTCCAAGGATCTCTTTCAGGCCACTGATCAGATCAGCATCGCCAATACCCCATTTCCGGCAATCCTCAATCACTTCACACGCACGTGAACAAAAGCCAAACCACTTTCGGGTTGTGATCCCGTGCTTCCTGCAGGACAAATCAGCATCGATCAGAAAGCGTGCCCAGTTTAACG
>CAIOJL010000065.1 GCA_903858595.1 uncultured Spartobacteria bacterium
AGAACGCCGCTTCCATCAGCGGACTCCTCCTCACCACCGAGGCCGTCATCGCTGACGCCCCCGAGAAGGAGAAGGGTCCCGCCATGCCTCCGGGCGGTGGCGGAATGGGTGGGATGGGCGGAATGGACTACTAAGTCCGACTCCCACGCTTCTCAAAGAAGTTACAGCAGCAGCCGGGTCAGAAATGACCCGGCTGTTTTGCGTTCGGCGTGGGAGAGGGGTTTAGATTGTAGGCTGTTAGGCTGTAGGCCCTGACCTTTGAGCATTGTTAGGGAAGGTTGAGCCTATGAATGCCACTCATAAAAAAGTCTCACTCCTCAAGGAGACGAAGGGGACCAAAATGGCAGCCAAGACGCGTCAACACGCCAATCAACTCTCCGATGAGGAGCGTCAACACGCCCTCGCCACGGCTCTCAGTATGATTTACAGCGGTGGTGATCGAGCGATCTTGCTTTCCCTTAAGGAATAGAGGTGGGACTTTCCTTCCTTAAGGAAAAGCCTCTTTCCTTTAATAAGGAATGCCCTTATTAAAGGTTCCTCGTCATGGATCGCGGTGTCACAGGGAAGTATCAGGTTTTCTCCTCTTCTGGGGAAGAGTTTCGTGCCTTCATCCCACTGCCGTTGCCTCCTCTGCCACCAATGGAGATCTCCGGCGAGCGCCAACTCCTCCTGGAGCGCGCCACCCATGCGTTGGGCCGACTCGACAGCATCAGCACCCTGCTTCCCAATCCCCATCTCTTTCTCTACTCCTACGTGCGCAGGGAGGCCGTGCTTTCCTCCCAGATCGAGGGAACCCAGTCATCCCTGTCAGATCTCCTCCTGTTCGAGTTAGAGGAAGTCCCCGGCACCCCATTGGACGATGTGGTGGAAGTCTCGAACTACATCGCCGCCATGGAGCATGGCATCAAGCGCCTGGGAGAGGGATTCCCACTGTCAAATCGCCTCTTGAAGGAAATGCACTCCGTCTTGATGGCAAGGGGGCGCGGTAGCGACAAGCAACCCGGAGAATTCCGCCGCAGCCAGAACTGGATCGGCGGCACACGACCTGGCAACGCGGGTTTCGTACCTCCTCCGTCGGAGGAAGTGGAGCCATGCATGAGTGCGCTGGAGGGCTTTCTGCATGATCAGAGCGGAATTCCCGTTCTGATCAAGGCAGCGCTGGCCCATGTCCAGTTCGAGACCATCCATCCTTTTCTGGACGGCAACGGACGTCTCGGGCGCCTCCTCATCGTTCTTCTCCTTCATCACGGGGGATTGCTCTCCGAGCCCCTGCTTTATCTCTCCCTCTATCTGAAGCAGCACCGCGCGGTCTACTACGGACACTTGGAGAGGGTCAGGACCACCGGAGATTGGGAGGCCTGGGTGGATTTCTTCCTAGAGGGGGTCGAGCAGACGGCGAATGGTGCGGTCCAAACAGCCAAGCGCCTGATGAATCTCTTCGATGCGGATGAGAACAAGGTTCGCCTTACGGGCCGCTCGGCTGCAAATGGCCTCCGGGTTCTTTCCGCCTTGCGACAACGTCCCGCCCTCACGCTCAAACACCTATGCGAGGCGCACCGGATGACCTTCCCGACAGCTTCCAAGTCGATCCAAATACTGGTGTCGGCCGGCATCGTTCGGGAACTCACGGGCAGACGTCGCAACCGGGTCTTCGTCTACAAGGACTACCTTGGGGTTTTGAACGAAGGGGGACAGCCTCTCTGAGGAGGCTTTGTCTTTCGCTCAAGGGGACGTCGTTGCGGCCTCCATCAGCGGACTCCTCCTCACAACCGCGGCCGTCATCGCTGACGCCCCCGAGAAGGAGAAGGGTCCAGCCATGCCTCCGGGCGGTGGCGGGATGGGTGGGATGGGCGGAATGGACTACTAAGTCCGACTCCCACGCTTCTCAAAGAAGTTACAACAGCAGCCGGGTCGAAAGACCCGGCTGTTTCTGTTTATGAGGTATAGCGGGGGCTTGGGATTTGACGCTCTTGCTCCCGCAAGTAGCGCCCTGAAGGGCTACGCTTTGCGTAGTCTATCCCGGCCGTTCCCACGGCCCGGTATTTGGCGCAGGGCGTTGTTGCTGCTCGGTCAGCGTAGGACTACTACGCTTTCCCTCGCGACGCCTAGCCCTGCATCCAAACTTCTAAGCCTTACGCATACTTTTTCTTTTGAGGTCCTCTCACTCCTCCGGGAACATTTCCTGTGCCGAGCCAATCGCCATAACTTACCCAGCCAGTTTTTGAGTAAGTCCGATTTGGATTTGTAGGGATATGAGAAGGCAGAGTGCCAACTTTTGGTAGAAGACCTCTACAGAATATTTCCCATTCAGTTTTACTCTGGAGTCCAAGGCCCCATGCGTAGCGCCGTGCTTCTTGAAACGGCAAATAGGTTCTTTTCCAATTGCTTACTCGATTCGTTCCTAGCCAGTCCCCAAAACCTAGCCATCCTTTATTGGCATAGGTTTCAGCAGGGGTCGTTGGAATATCTTGGGGTTTCTTTTTCTTATGAGGCAGTTCACCTCGTAAATACGCATTCCATTCAACCGTATTCTTTAGTTTCAAGCTGTGAACAAACTGTTTGGCTTGATTGTACGGTCGGAAAACTCTGCATCTATTCGAAACGCTGAAAGTTCCCAGCCAATCTCCCATATTCTTCCACCCTTTATTTTTATAAACTGATTCAGGATTTGCTGGAATATCATCAGGGAGTTTTATCCCTCTTGGGTCAACTCCTTTGGAAAATACTCTCCACTCAGAACCATTTTTAAAACCGAGTGTACGAATGTAGGATCGAGCCTTCTTGAAGGAGCGGTATTTTCTTAAACGGTTGGCTATATAGCCTGTCCCCAGCCAATCACCATTTCCTTTCCAGCCGGAATCTTCATACGTGCGGCTTGGAGTGGTTGGTATATCCAAAGGAAGCTTTTTCTTATCATGGAAATCACCGCGACAATAAGCTCCCCAGTCCCGCAAACTTTTCAGTTTCAAGGTGTGAACGAACTTTCTGGCCTCTTTAAATAAGCGAAATGTTCGTTTTGAGTTGGAAATGCTATTTGTTCCAAGCCAATCCCCCATGCTTATCCAACCACTTGCAGCATAAATAAGGTTTGGATTAGTTGGAATGTCTCTAGGAAGCGCTTCTCGTTCTACTAATCTTCCGGTTCGATATTCACGCCATTGAGGCCCGCTTTTCAGCCCAAGGCTCCTCACAAACTCCCTCGCCTCCTCAAATGGGCGCCAGGAGAGCTTTGCGAGCCGGTGCCAGCATTTCAGGTCGATGTCCTTGATGAACTGCTCTAGGTCGATCTTCTTGGCGATGCGTTCGTCGATGTCGAA
>CAIOJL010000066.1 GCA_903858595.1 uncultured Spartobacteria bacterium
AAGGGTTGCGGAGATAATAGAGCCGGAGGCTGTGTTGGCTTCGCGCTTACAGCCCGCATGGGGATGCGTGCGCGAAGCCGCCTTGCCTGCAGCCCATTCTTCCCGCAACGGCCTCTATGCGATTTAATCAGCGCTTCCCTAGTAGATTCAACCCTAGAAAGGGTTTACACTGTAGGCCCTTAGAGACTTCTTAAAACTGGAGAATGACGCGCGTTAGCAAGGGGGACGGATGGTCAGGCACCTGCGAGGGAGAATCCCCGACAACGCAAAATAGCGGGGAGCTGTTTATGAAGATGCATGATTTGTCCATCGAGTATAGAAGTTGATCGATGAGTGAATCTAAGTTTCATGAACCACGATCCGATAGTCAGGCATTCTGATTGAAAAGTGACTGCTTGGTCCATGCTGCGCCCACCCCTTTTGATCACGGCCTCGCTCGATGCGGGTCATACTCCTCAGGTGGCTCTTCGAGGCGGAGAGGAAAGGACGATCCGGTACATGGAGGGATTGATTGCTTGGTTCCGGGATTCGTCGATTCAGCAGATTGTCTTTGCAAAAAACTGCGGACTCCAAATCAGATCAAAGATCCTCCAAGAGGTAGCCTCAAGCCATGGCAAGGAGCTGGAATTCATTCAAGTCGAGTCCTCTGCAAGAACCGTGTATCAAGGCAAGGGATTCGGTGAGGGCGACATTATCAAGCAGGCGTTGAAGCAAAGCGAAATCCTCCGAGGCGCAGAGGATTTCATAAAAATCACAGGAAAGCTCTATGCGCCTGGATCGGAGAACGTTTTTCCGGGGAAAGACCCTGGGGAGTTTTACCTTGTTGCGAATGAATCGGCTGAAAATGTGTCTTGGAGCAGACGGTTTATTGCCCCCCTATATAAAAATCCACGGGCCGGCAATTTCCTGGGATTTCTCCGTCGCGGAATCAGGGTTCCTTGGGGGTTGATTGCAGCCACCCCCTCCGGATGGATGGATACAAGATTCTACAGAGTATCCAGGAGTCTTTATCAGGAGAGTCTACTTCATTCTCATGAGCGGGTTCAGGATGCGTTGGGTTACACTCTGGAGAATGCCTTTCATGATGATCTGGATTATCAGGAGGGCATCAGAATGATCAGCTCCACTCCGGTGATTATTGGGACATCTGGCACTCTGGGTACAACGGCTGCCGAATTTACGCCTGAAATCCGCATGGAGGCGAAGGAGTTGGCTGGGCGATTGTTAGGGAAGCGCTGAATAAATCCCATGAGCCAACTAAAATACCGCGCGGATATCGACGGCTTGAGAGCGGTGGCAGTGCTTGGAGTGGTGATTTACCATGCGTTTCCATGGGTGATCCCTGGCGGGTTCATCGGGGTGGATATCTTCTTTGTGATCAGCGGATACCTGATCAGCGGGATCCTCTACAAGGGGCACAAGGCAGGGACTTTCAGCTCCTTTAGCTTTAGGGAGTTCTACGCTCGGCGTATCAGGAGACTCTTTCCGGCGCTGATCACCATGCTGGTGATAACCATGGCCTACGGATGGATGATCTTATTGCCCGACGAGTTCCAGCAACTCGGTAAGCACGTGGCAGCGGGGACTCTCTTCATCCAGAACTTTGTATTCTGGCAGGAGAGCGGCTACTTCGACACGGCTGCAAGCCTCAAGCCCCTGCTACACCTCTGGTCCCTGGCGGTGGAGGAGCAGTTCTATATTTTCTTTCCACTGCTGCTGATCCTGCTTTGGCGGAAGCCCAAGATTTTGGTGCCGGCAATGCTTGTTCTACTGATCGCTACCTTTGTCCTGAACGTGGTGATGTCGGTTCAGAACAGCATGAGTGATTTCTTTCTGACTCCCTACCGTGCATGGGAGTTCTTGGGAGGGAGTCTACTGGCGTGGTGGCATGAAGAGCGTGGGCATGAGGAGGAGGTGCCGCTCCACCGGGAAGCTCTATCTTGGGGTGGAGTGATCCTGTTAGGAATGGGGATGGCATTCATCCATACGGGAGATCCCTTTCCTGGATGGAGGGCGCTGCTGCCAGTAGCCGGAACGCTTCTGCTCATGGAGGGAGGAGCAGGAGGATTAAAAGGAGCTTGGGTAAACAGGAATATTCTCTCCAATCCTGCTGTGGTCTGGATCGGTCTCATCAGTTACCCCCTCTATCTCTTCCACTGGCCCGCTCTTTCCTTTGTCCATATCGTCAAGGGAGAGAGCCCGAACCCCGGATGCATTTTAACGGCGTTGGGTGTTAGTATGATGCTGACAATTCTGACCTACTACTTCCTCGAGAAAAAAATCCGAAATAATAAGTCGTGCCTCATCGTTCCGGTTCTTGTCACGTCATTCTTCCTCGTAGGGAGCGTCGCTTTCATTGCAAGCAAAGGCTTGATAAAAACGAGTTACCAAATGCATGTTCGTAACGACAAGGTTAAACAGGCTATCGAGGATGGGGGCATGTTAGAAGGAATGATATGGATTAATGATATTAAAGAAAAACTTAATCTTACCAAGACTGGTGGAAATGGTAAAAAGACAGTATTCTTTGGTGACAGCAATAGCATGCAATATGCTCCTCGTATTATTAAACTGCTTAAAAATAATAAACCCGATGAACGAGGAGCAGTTTTTATCAATGAAGGAGGTGTTGCTCCCATCAATGGAATAGATGACTCTCAAAAGCAGAAGAGTCTTGTAAACACTTTGGTTAAATATTTAAAACAAGATAGTTCTGTCGATAGAATTGTAATCAGTGCCAAGTGGCATATGTATTTTGATAATAATCTTTATAACCCAAGAGTAATAGACGGATGCAAAATAGTGTCTGAAAAAGGTGAAAAAATAGCGATGGATTCTTTAGGAAAAATGATATCGCAAATGGTTCATGAAAATAAAAAAGTCATAATTGTTTTATCGACGCCAACTGCCAAGCAAATGGA
This sequence comes from uncultured Spartobacteria bacterium, assembly GCA_903858595.1. Classification (GTDB taxonomy): domain Bacteria; phylum Verrucomicrobiota; class Verrucomicrobiia; order Chthoniobacterales; family UBA6821; genus UBA6821. The sequence continues at coordinate 2,922 of CAIOJL010000066.1, forward strand.
TCCTCATAATATTTATCTTAGGACATTTCTAGGTATCAACACTGACGAGTCGACGCCTTATAAAAAGAAGCAATTTATTGAGGAGAATGGTGAGATTCTGTCCAGAATTGCCAAGGCTGCAAAAGAGAACGGAGCGGAAGTAATCGATCCGATGGATTACCTCTGCACCAATGGGAACTGTATTGCCGAGGATGAAAATGGGATTCCGATTCGTTTTGATGAGAGTCATCTTCGCCCCGGTTATGTGCGTGATCACGTGAAGTATCTGGATCAGACGGTAGCCCCATGATCTCTTTACGCTACCGCGCGGATATCGACGGCCTGAGAGCCGTAGCGGTGCTTGGGGTAGTGATCTACCATGCCTTTCCATGGGTGATCCCGGGAGGGTTCATCGGGGTGGATATCTTCTTCGTGATCAGCGGGTATCTGATCAGCGGGATCCTGTACAAGGGGCATAAAGCAAGCGTAGGCGATGGGACCTTCATCTCCTTTAGCTTTCGAGAGTTCTATGCACGGCGCATCAGGAGGCTTTTCCCTGCACTGATCACCATGTTGGTGATCACGATGGCCTATGGATGGTTGATCCTGCTTCCCGACGAGTTTGAACAACTCGGCAAGCATGTGGCGGCCGGGACCCTCTTCATCCAGAACTTTGTCTTCTGGCAGGAGAGCGGCTACTTCGACACGACAGCCACCCTCAAGCCGCTGCTTCACCTCTGGTCGCTTGCGGTAGAGGAGCAGTTCTACATTTTCTTTCCCCCGATCCTGTTGTTGATCTGGAAGAGGAAGTGGCCTCTGGCTGCCATCATGGGTGTACTGCTGGTGGTGTCGATGGCCGCCAACCTCTGGGCATCGGATCATGCCGGGACGGCGGATTTCTTTTTGACGCCTTACCGGGCATGGGAGTTCCTGGGAGGGAGTCTGCTGGCTTGGTGGCATGAAGAGCGTGTGAAGAAATTGGGAGGAGTCGCGCGAGGGCAAGGGATACTGGATGGGAAGGCGCCTGCGAGCGAGAATCCCCCTGCGGGCTTTGACCGAGCAGGCAACACCGCCAGACGGGGTCCCTTGTCCTCGCCCGAAGGGTTGGGGGGCTTTTCCTCTTGGCCTGCGTTGGATCAGGCAGGGCAAGCCCGCTGCGGGGATTGCCACAGCCCTCCCTCCTTGGCCAAGCTGGAAAATCCCCTCCAACGCAACCCTTCCGAATTTCTTCACACGCTCTTAGACCGTGGTCACGAGGCGGAGGTGCCATTGTATAGGGAAGCATTTTCCTGGGTCGGCGTGATCCTGCTGGGACTCGGGATGGCCTTCATCCATACGGGGGATCCCTATCCAGGATGGAGGGCGATCCTTCCGGTGGCCGGAACGCTTCTGCTCATGGAGGGAGGACGATCCGCGTGGATCAACAAGAAGATCCTCTCCAATCCTGGTGTGGTCTGGATCGGCCTCATCAGCTACCCGCTCTACCTCTTTCACTGGCCCGCCCTTTCCTTCGTTCACATCGTCAAGGGAGATAGCCCAAAGCCCGTGTATCTGGTCGACGCTTTGATCGTAGCCCTCATCCTGACAGTGCTCACCTACTACTTCATCGAGAGGAAACTCCGGCACAATAAATCCAAGTATATCGTGCAGACCCTTGTAGGCGCCTTCATCTTGGTGGGAGTGCTGGGCTGGGGGGCTTTTGAAAAAATTGTTCCCCACAGGCCGCTTTCTCCAGCAGTCCAGAAAATGTCACAAGCTGTTCATGATAAGGATATCATGGCCGGGCTTACCTGGATGCCTCCCGGTAACTACGATGTTTGCTTGAATAAAGCTGGAGGGAATGGACCCCAGACACTGTTCCTTGGCGACAGCAACATGCAGCAGTACGGCACTCGCATCAGTAAGTTGCTCGCCGCCAATACAGGCGAATCGCGAGGGGCGATCCTAGTGACAACGGGCGGCGTTCTTCCCATCAAGGGTGTCACGGACCAAAAAGGAAAGTCATCGGCCGATTTGCTCTCCAAATTCCAAGAAGTCGTTTCATCCGACTCCCGTATTGACCGAGTAGTCATTGCCGCGAGATGGGTGGCCTACTTTAGCACCGGAGGCAGATACCGGTTTGACGGTGTTTCATTAGGTGAAAGAGGAGCCCAAGAGAAAGCCCTTCAAGAGCTTGGAGGGAACATTCGTGAGCTTGTCACTAAAGGCAAGAGGGTGACTGTAGTGCTGAACATACCTACTGGCGCGGAGCTTGATCCCAAGAAGATCTATCCGAGGACCTTCAAGGGAAGTTACCGGCAAGAGGCGAAAGTGTTGAGCAAGGAGAAATTCCTCAAGGAATATGGTGAGATCCTCTCCGCACTTGCGAAGACAGCCCTCGAGAACGGTGCAGAGGTGATTGATCCGATGAATTACCTCTGCACTAACGGAATTTGCATTGCCGAAGATGAGAATGGTCCTATTCGCTACGATGAGGGGCACCTGCGTCCGGGTTATGTACGAGAGCACGTGAAGTACTTGGATCAGACGGTGGCCCCATGATCCCTTTACGCTACCGTGCGGATATTGACGGGTTGAGAGCGGTGGCAGTGCTTGGAGTGGTGATTTACCATGCGTTTCCATGGGTGATCCCTGGCGGGTTCATCGGGGTGGATATCTTCTTTGTGATCAGC
>CAIOJL010000067.1 GCA_903858595.1 uncultured Spartobacteria bacterium
ATGGGTGAACCGAAAGATCCTCTCCAATCCAGTAGTGGTATGGGTCGGACTGATCAGTTACCCCCTCTATCTTTTCCATTGGCCCGCACTCTCCTTCGTCCACATCGTCAAGGGGGAGAACCCGAAGCCGATTCACATCATCGAGGTACTGGGTGTCGCCCTGCTGCTCACTATTCTCACCTACTACTTCATCGAAAAGAAGCTCCGTCACAATAGGTCACGATGGACGCTCTCCACTTTGGTGATCGCTTTCATCCTAGTAGGAGCAGTGGGTGCTTCTGTGTGGGGAGGCTGGATTAAGCCTCCTTCCGTCAAATTACATGTTGAGGACATGGTGATGTCGGGATCCGAGGAGTTCTGTCCTCCCTCCACCAAGTATCTTCCCACGGCACCACATTTGGCGCTCTTCCATGTAGGAGGGAACGGCCCTCAGACGCTTTTTGTGGGTGATAGCAATATTCTCCAGTACACCCCCAGACTCCGACATCTCTTGACTCAGGGAGTCGATGACTCAAGGGGCGCTTTGATTCTGTGGGGCGGAGGCATTCCTCCCGTACAGGGAATTTTCGATCCGGTGCATCCCGGAACACGCGAGATGATCCCGGAAATGGAAAAGCTGATCAGGGAGAACAAGAAGATCGATCGTGTTGTGGTCGGCTCTAATTGGGTGTGGTGGAGTTGCCTGCCTGGCTTCTCCTATCAAATCGAGGGGAAAGCATTTCCTGCGGAAGATGCAAAAGTTGCGGCCTTAGTATCGATACGCAAAATGATTCATCAACTGCGGGACGAAGGCAAAGCGGTCTATCTTGTCCTGAATATTCCAGTCGATCCTATCCAGGATCCAAAGAGCGAGATGATCAGGCGTTTTGACGGCGTGACGATATCAGCTGTACCTCCCATGACGGCCTCTGCTTTCTGTTCTCTTTATGGTGATTTTCTCTTCAGGTTGAAAGAGGCCGGAGAAAAAGCCGGCGCCATAGTCATTGATCCTCTCGATTTTTTCTTAGCGTCTGGAGTCTACCCCCGGATTATCCATGGAAAACATATCTACAAGGATTCGTGTCATCTGCGCCCCTCTTTTGTCCGTGATCATGTCACTTATCTTGATGAGACCGTAAGAGACTGAATCATTACACTTCTCCTCCCGTGCTTATTTCCATCATCACTCCGACGTTCAATGCTGGCTCCACCCTTTGTGATGCCCTTGAAAGCGTTCGGAATCAGATGGGGGATGACACGGAGCATCTGATGATGGATGCCTGCTCTACTGATAAGACTCTCGAATTATCCAAGAGGTATCCTCACCTGATTGTCAGATCCGAACCGGACCGTGGCATCTATGACGGAATGAACAAGGGTGCAGAACTTGCTCGGGGGGAATGGCTTCTCTTCCTGCAGGGAGATGACTGGCTACCAGCAGGAACAGTGGACGCCTACCGCAAGGCTATTGCCGAGAACCCTAGCATTGAAATGATCTGTGGTGACTGCGAGGCGGTCAGGAACATGTTGGGCAAATGGGAATCCGTCTGGTCTGTCGCCAATCCTGCATCAAAAAAACTGACGGTTCAAAACATCGCGCTTGGCGAACCGATGATCAATGCCCGCCTTATCAGGAAGGATGTCTTTCAAAGGCTGGGGGGTTTTTCCCTCAAGTATTCCCTGGCTTCGGACAGGGACTTCCTACTCCGGTGTGCCGAGGCGGGAACTCGACAGGCAGAAATACCATCCATGACTTATCGATACAGATGGCACGCGGGTTCCAGCACGATGACGGAGGGAAACTCAATGACGAGACAGCTTTCAGCCGAGAATCTTGAAGTCGTCCGAAGCCATCTCCTCGATGCAGGACGGCTGGAAGCAGGTGATCGGGCGGGGTTACGGAAATTGCACACTCGGCTTACCGTCCAGGCCGCGATGAATGCCTTAGAATTAATGAAGCCGTCATTTTTTAGATCCCTGCTCGAAGGCCACCGTGTTGATCCCATGTGGAGCCTTGCTTTTCTCTCCGAGTTTATTGGATCTCTTCCTGGTTTTCTGGCGCGCGGATGCCGAACACGTACTCAACTGAACAGCGGCTCATGACGAAGGAGAGAAATGCCCAGACTAATGGATCGGGCCTCGATATGAGGATCCTCATGATTGGGATCCTGGCTTCCTATGCTCTGTTACTGCTTGCCACTGGAATTTTTGGACTGCCCGAGCGTGCGGTTTTGCAGGGTTTAGGAGTTCCTGCACTGGATCATCCCTTTATGGATCTAAGGGGGGTGGCAGCATGGTGTGAGGCATTTCGTCACGGCAAGGATCCGTCAATCAGTCCCACGTGGATTGTGATTCCAGAATATCACGATCAACCGAACTTCCTAATGAACTACTCCCCGCTGGTTCTCGGATTCGGTTGGTTGGGACTGCTTCCGGGCACCATCATCACCTGGGGGATCGTATCCGGGATGATTTTTTTCGCTGCTGTCTGGGTTCTAGCCGGAAGGTGCACAGTGGGAAGAGCGTTTCTGTGGGCCCTCTTGATCTGCTCCCCCGATGCGGTGCTGGTTGTCGAACGCGGCAATCTCGACATCTTCCTTTTCGTGTTTCTTGTCGCGGCTTTGGAACTACGTGAACATCCCCCGTTCGATTCCGGTCTTATCCTTGTTGGGGCCCTAGTCAAATTTTTTCCAATCGTCGCATTGCTCGCTCCCTGGAGTAAAGCGGGACGGCATTTAAAGATAAGTGCCGGAATTGCGGCAATGCTTTTCCTTCTTTCCCTTTTTATGCTCCGCTCGCGCATCGTCTCGATCGGAGGCAGTCTTTCCGGACAGTGTCATAGTGCGTTCGGCTGCGCGGTTCCGGCAGATCTTCTCATTCGAGTCGGCTTTCCGGTGACTGTGGCTGGCGAGTCTCTTCAACTGCTTCTCAAGACGGTAGCCATTGTGCTTCTCCTGCTGTCGTTCGGAACCGGCCTCCTCCTGAATAGCAGACGATGGAAATCCTCCGTCACTGGGCGCTCTCTTTACGCGTTTTTCTTGGGCGCACCCGTCATGGGCTTGCTTTTCATCATCGGGAATCAGATGGATTACAAATGGATCTTCCTGCTGTTCATGATACCAGCGGTACTGGAGATGATAGATGGGGAATCAAAACCCGTGGTTCGGATCGCAATAGTCTGGCTCTGTGGAATGACAACCTATTCCTGGTGGACATTTTTCTCTGACGAAGGCTCATTACGCAATGCACTGCTGAAACAGGCGGCTATGTGGGTTGTCATGATTTCTGGGGCGTTGCTTGCAGGGATACTCTGGAGGGAAAGGAGGTCTTCATGAGAACGAACGCGAAGGCCACGGTTGTCATTGCCGCGAAAGCCGGGCGTCTCGGAAATCGACTTTTCCTGAGCGCCTACTTCATGGCCAATGCCCTTGCTCGCGGATACCATTTGATGAATCCTGCGCTGGGAGAATATGCTCCCTTTTTCGAGGGGAGCGTGCGGGATCCGCTTTGCAGGTTTCCAATGAATGATATTAATATGGATCCTGAGACTGCCGAACAATGCAGGGATGTCCTCATGTCGATCTCAGGCCTGACTCACGTTTTGGATTCCCGGGGTGGAACGATTGATATCCGCAAGACGGTTGATGCCGTGGATGGTGTCTATGATCTGAACGCTCCAGAGTTCGCAACTTTGCTGAAAGAACATCGCCTCCTCTCCGTGAAGGGGTGGAAGTTCCGCGATGATACGAACCTCGTTCGGCATCATGCCGAGATAGCACGATACTTCCGACCTGTTGCCCGGATCCGTGAGGGAGCGGAAGCAGCCTTAAGCAAAGCCCGTTCAAGGGGAGACGAGGTGATCGGTGTCCATATCAGGCAGGGTGATTACAGGAACTGGAAGAACGGGGTTCATTATTTCGAGACGGAGCAGTACGCCCATTGGATGAGGGCGATGGCCGCACTTGATGCCTCAAAGAAACCGGTCTTTCTTCTATGTGCCAGCGATCAGGTGGATGGCTCATGCTTCCGGGGGCTAGACGTGGTGATGGGACCTGGATCCGTGATCGGAGATCTGCATGCCCTCTCGCTCTGCAACCGGATCATTGCACCCCCCAGCACATTCTCGACATGGGCTTCCTATATTGGCCGTGTTCCACTCTGCATGCTGCAGCATCATACGCAGCAGCTCTCGATCGATAGTTTTGCGATGCATGATCGTGTTTAGTTGATTGAGGCTGGTTTTTTCGAAGTTGTTTATTGAACCTTTAAATTGTTCATGCTGATCAGCGTCATCATCCCTACCTATAATCGTGCCCACTGTATTGGGCGGGCTCTGGCAAGCGTGAAGCAGCAGGGAATTGAAGGCCTGGAAGTCATCATCTGCGACGATGCTTCCACCGATAACACGCTGGCTATCGTGAAGGCGCTGATGCCCTCCGTGCGGTTTATTAAACTAGGATTCAACCAAGGCGCTGCCGCCGCCAGAAATTCGGCACTCAAGCTGGCACAAGGTGATCTGATTGCTTTTCTCGATTCCGATGACGAATGGCTTCCGGGCAAGCTGGAGAAGCAAATCGCCTTTTTGTGCGAGCATCCTGAGGTGGGTCTTTGCGGCTCGGGTCACATTCTTGCCTGTAAGGATGGCTCCCGGGTCGAGTTTTCTGGCAAGAATCCCCTCGACTGGCGCAGGTCGCTGCATGGTGCGCAAAGCTTTCACGGAGCAAGCACGCCGCTGATGAGGCGGGAGGTATTGGAAAAAGTGGGCTTTCTGGATGAGAAGTTACGGGTTCTGGAGGATTGGGATTGGATGCTGAGGATTTCCAGGGAATTCAGGATTCATGTCCTGCCGGAGATGCTGACGATCATACACGAGAACAATCCCTCCAATCCCGATCACACCATGCGGTCCACCGAGTATTTCCTCTGCAAGCATCGTGAGGAGTTTCTGCATTATGGTGAGGCCCATGCACGGCGAATGATCTCCCAGCACTACGAGAACGCGGCACGGAATCTCTATCGGCATAATCGTGCAGGGGAGGGGAGCCGGATGCTTTGGAAGTCTGTTGCAAATGCCCCTCTGCGTAACCCTGCGTGCTTGGCGGCTTTTCCCTTGGCTGGAATCGATTCCATTCTTGGAAGCAAGTTTCTGCCCAAAGTTCTTGCGCGGCGCAATTGTTTGCCACTCAGTCGATAATGAAGTTTTTCTTTCTCTCAAGTCATGCTCATTACGCCTTGGATCCCGAGGCAATCCGTGTGTCTGGAGGTGCCGAGTTGCAGGTTGCATTGCTGTCCAAAGAACTCGCTGCGCTGGGTCATAAGGTGGTGATTGCCGGTGGCGATACCGGGCAGCAGGACGAGAGGGTTTTTGATGGAGTGATGACAAGAAATGCCGGCAGGTTTCACACAGGGGGATTGCTTGACACCCTATTGGCTCTTCCGAAAGTGATAACCCTTTTGGCGAAATATCGTCCCGATCATGTCGCCGTGCTTGGCTGGACGGCTTGGCTTTACATCTTGGGTCTGCTGAGGCCGCTCTTCGGGTACAAACTAGTTTTTATCTGCGGGCTCGACACTGAAGTCGATGGTAGCTTCGGGCGTAGTCACGGCAGGAAGGGGCGTTTGTTCGAGCGTGGCGTTGCCAAGTCGGACTTCCGTTTCGCCATGTCGGAATACCAGCGAAAACTCTTCTGTAAGCTAAATCTCTCCTGTGGTTTTTACCGTAACCTCATTCTTCCAAGGAGGAAGGCGCGTATGGCGGACAAAGATATCGATCTCCTCTGGGTGGGACGCTGTCAGCGCATCAAACGCCCCCTTCTTTTCCTTGATCTGGTTGAGCAGTTGCCGGAGGCCCGTTGCGAGATGATCTGTCCGAGGGAAGACCGGGTGCTGTGGGAAGAAGTAGCAACCAGGGCCGCAACGCTCACCAATCTCACCTTCCACGAAAGGGTGCCCTATCATGAAATCCAAGAGCATTACGACCGCGCTTGGTTTCTTGTCAGCACCTCCGAAGCAGAGGGATTCCCGAACGTGATGATCCAGGCCGCACAAGGTGGCGCAGGAATTCTTTCGCTGGATCTTGATCCCGACGGATTGATCGGGGCCTTCAAGGCTGGGTTTTGTGCCAATGGTGATTTCGATCTTCTCGTGGAAAAGACCCGGTGCTTGTTGGAGAATCCCAAAGAGGCTTCTCAGATGGGCCGCGGTGCCGCTGAGATGCTGCGCGAATGGCTCGATAACAAAAAAAACACACAGGCTTTTCTGGAGGGGCTCAGATGATGCCGATGCCCAAGAAAGTCCTCCATGTGATCGACAGTTTCGACCTAGGTGGGGCGCAGACGTTCTTGCTCGACCTGGTCAGGCACCATGATCGCTCGCGATATCTTACTGATGTTGCGGCAATGTATGGACGGGGCGTGTATGCGGATGCTTTCGAGGAGGCGGGAATCACGACCCACTCACTCTCGCCCGGGAAGTTCCCCCCGATGTACCTTCCAAACTTCTGGAGACTGATGAAAAAGGGAGGGTACGACATCCTGCATTTTCACCTCTTCGGAGCAAACCTCTGCGCCAAGCCACTCGCCATTCTGGCCGGCCATTCTGCGATCATTGTGCAGGATCAGTGTAATGATGCCTCTCGGGAGAATAATTCACTTCTTCTTGCGGCGGATGCGTTTTGGAACCGGTGCTCAGATCGAGTTATTGCCGTTTCAGAGAGCACTCGTCGTTATCTCTTGGATCGTGAGGATCTTGAGGACTCGAAGGTCATGATGATTCCCAACGGGATCGATACGGAGATGTTCCGACCTGCGACATTGGAGCAAAAGAGATCCTCGCGGCTTGCCCTGCGCCTAGCTCCTGAGAGCTTTGTGATCGGTGGTGTGGGGCGCCTTGTGAGTCAAAAAAACTTTACCCTCTTTCTGAAGGTAGCGGCGCAGGTTGTGGCCGGAAATCCTTCGGTCTTTTTTGTGATTGCGGGGACAGGGCCTTTGGAGTCTCAGCTACATGCGGGAGCGGAGAAGCTCGGCATTGCTGAGCGGGTGAGATTCCTCGGTCATGTCTCAGATCGCGTTAGTCTCTTTCATGCGCTGGATTCCCTGTTGCTGACCTCCGATTTCGAGGGGACACCAATGACGCTTCTGGAGGCGATGGCCAGTGGTCTTCCTGTGGTGGCCTCTGGCGTGGATGGGATTGCCGAGGTTTGTACCGATGGTAAGAATGCATTGCTTGCGCCGCCAGGGGATCGAGGAGGTTTCGAAAAAGCTGTGCGCCGCCTAATTGACGAAGAGTCACTCCGTAAAACTCTGTGTATCGCAGGACGCCGAAGAGTTGAGGAACATTACGATATTAGGGGGATTGCACGGCGGATCGAGGGGATCTATGAGGAAGTTCTGGAAGTTCAATCCTGACCCGTTTTATCTTAAGGGATGATTATTTGGATGACAGGCTTGTCAGGAGCAGGAAAATCCACGCTTGCCCAAGCCCTTGCCGAAAGCATGAAAGCCGAGGGGATCTCGCCCCTCATGATCGACGGTGATGGTCTCCGCGAAGAACTGTGCAGGGATCTTGGATTTTCCGATGCCGATCGGATGGAGAATATCCGTCGTGCTGGGGCCATCGCCCTGATGGCGTCGCGTTCCGGGATCACGAGTATCTGCGCGCTCATTTCACCACTCCGTCGGGAGAGGGATGCCCTACGACTGTTGTGCGATCAACGGGGGATCCGTTTCCTCGAAGTACATATCAGCACATCTCTTGAAATCTGTGAGCAGAGGGATCCCAAGGGCCTTTATAAAAAAGCCAGAGGAGGATTGATTCCAAAGTTTACCGGGATCGACTCACCCTACGAGGCCCCCTTGAATCCAGAGTTGATGATCCCTACGGAGAGTCTCTCCGTGGAGGAGGCGGTGGAGTCGTTGAAAAAAAAGATCGGCGAATTCCGCGAAAAATAAAACGACGGTGAAAAGTCCGTGTTCGGATCAGAATCGTCGGTTCTCCTCACCTTTCCGGAGAACCCGTGAGCTGTTCATCGAGTTCAGTCATTGCTTTCCAGCGTGCCTTGAAATCCCGGTCGTAGCGCTGGTCCTGCCACTCGCTCATCTGTTGGCGGTGGGCAAGGACCTTTTCCGCAGAGGGCAGGAAGATCGCATAGCTTTCCCTAAGGAAACGCAGAGCCGCCGGATCCCTGTCCCAGAGCGTCGCATAGGACTGCATGAAATCTTGGGCATATCCTGGTTCCGAGCGGTCATTGGGATGCCAGATTTCTGAAGAGGGAATCGGCAGGTCCAGGAGCAGGGGGGCGATGTAGAGATTCTTGAGCATGGCTTCCTTGTAGGCTTCCGCAGCCCCGGTCTCGTCTCCCGAGCGCCAGAGGGTGAGTCCTTTTCCGAAGAGAAGAGCTGGTTCGCAGTAATCATCGGGATAGTTCTTCTCGTAATCCTCCTGTGATTTGAGGGCCTTGCTTTCATTCTCTCCCAGGAGATAAACCAAGGGGATCAGGAAGCGGACTCCCTGATTGTCCGAGGGATTGAGAGTCAGAAGATGTTCCAGATCCTTGGCGGTCTCAGCAAAGTGGCCTTGGTGCCATTCGGTCATGGCCCGTCCATAGAGCGCCCTCATGAAAGGGCGAGTTTCCAGATCGTTCCACCACTCGGGAGATTCCCCCTTCCAGCGGCGATTCTCACGGTCAATGAGATCCTGATACCCGCGGCGGCATTCTGTCCAACGGGCCGCCTGGTAATCAGTATCGGCAAGCTCGATCCGTGCCAGAACGCAGTCGGCGTCCTGTTCCAGAGCTTTCTTCAAGTGGGCGCTCTTTTTTCCTGGTGAGCGCAGTCGGCGAGAGGCGACCACTAGGCCGCGTGCGATAGCGCTCGGAGAATGGAATTCCTCACCCCGGAGGCGCTGGGTAATCCTACGGACGAACTGCAGGAGATCCCCCGGCTTCGCGGTAGGGAATGCCCCGAAGGCAATCTCGATCCGGCAATCCAGTGCGAAGGCTTGCCAAGCCTCGGTATCCCAGTCGTCGCTCTCTGCGATGGTGAGACGATCAGGGGTGCCGTGTTCATCGAAGAGACGGCCGAGGAGTTGCTCGGCTCTCATCTGATCCAGCTCCTCCAGAATTTCGGGAGGGCAGAGCGGTTTACCGGCTGATGTGGTCACCAGCAGGCACGTGGGAAGATAATATTCCTGATCGGACGCTTGGAGTTCTGCCAAGGAAACATGGAAAGCACTTGCCGCATTGGAAAGAAGGGCAGGCTTGGGCTTGGGAACAGGCTCTTCCAGATCCAGCCAGAGAAGCCGCCAACTATTACGCGCTGTATCAAGCGGTTGGATCATGGAATCTCCACGGTAAGCGTCTGCCTGCGGGAGAACCTGTCGATGTAGTGGAGCTTGCCATGCTCCACAGCGTATTCATGAACCAACTTCGTGACTTTCACGTCGAAGCAGCAGTACTCCGCGACTTCCATGATTTTCCCCTCTCTCCACCAGCGGATGGCATCCAGCCCCTCGGCGGTCTTGCCGACTCCAAGCGTCGCCGTGGCAATGGAGTCCAGAGGCAGGCGGTGCCCTGCGGCTTTCTCCACCACCTCCAGCATATCTAGGGTAGGAAGATGATGGGGGAGATCCAGAATGGTGTAACCCATCAGGACCTCATAGTCGAAGCGCCTATTATTATAGCCGATGACCAGATCGGCACGACTTAGGAGTTCAATGAGATCCCCGACACGCTTCTCGGTGAAAATCTCGTAACTCTCCGTCGCTGTGCTGTATGTGACCCCGATGGAGACACCCATATCGCTTTTCTTGTCCCATCCCCCCACATCATTGGCGGTGCGTTGGGTTTCCAGATCGAAATAGACGATGTTCTTGGAATTCTTGGAGGTAGACACAAGATTTGCATGCTAACGCATCCGGTTGAAGAGTTGAAAGGTTGAAGAGTTGAAGAGTTGAACCAAGCCGCTGGGTAGCGGCGCGGTAGACTGCCAAAGGCAGCCCCGTAGAGGTGGCACAGCCTGCCGGGAGAGGGGTGCCATCAAAGGTTTGAAGAGATAACGAGTGAAATAAGTTTTAGGCTTCAGTTGCTCTACTTTGTCAAAAATGAATGATTTCTCTTTTCAGGCAGAGATGTTTTAGATATTAAAAATCACTTTTATGGCTAAAGAAGAAGCAATCACTACCGAAGGCGTTGTCGTCGAGGTTCTCCCCGGCACCATGTTTCGAGTGAAGCTAGGAAACGGCCATGTTTTACTGGCGCATATTTCCGGAAAAATGCGCAAACATTTTATCCGAATTGTCCCCGGTGACAAGGTAACTGTCGAAATGTCCCCTTATGACCTGACAAAGGCCCGCATCACTTTCCGTACCGCATAAATTACCAACTAAGAACAACCTTTTCCCGATAACCCATAACCTTCATGTCCATACCTGATTGATAGCACTTGCCTCCCGGCAAGCGGTGCCACCCATGACGGGACTGTTCACGTTGCTCTCAGTTTACCGCGCCCATTCCCATGGGCTTGATTCCCTCCTACAGCCAATTACCTATAACCTAATCCCAAGAACCAATACCCATTATGTCCATACCTGATTCCCTCACTCTGAAGAAAGCGATGAAGATCGCAGCGAAAATCGAGCGTCTTCAGCAGAAGCTCCACGAACTCCTCGGCAACACCCTGGAGCTTCCTCCTGCCACTGTGACTATGAAGAACCAGCTTCTGAAGGTCGCCCAAACTCCGCGTCGCCGCGGTCGTCCTCCTGGCTCCGGACGCAAGCAATCCGCCGATGGCACGCCTAGAACCTCCAAGCTTGCCGGGCGCCCTCGTCCTGCATCCCCTTCGGGCCCTCTGGCTCCTGCCGTGGTAAGGGTTCTTCATCGTTACAACCGTCCTATGAAGGTCACTGAAATCCTTATCGGTCTTGAGCAGGACAACTACATCTGGACCGCCAAGAACCCCAAGCAGACCCTCTATGTACGCATTGGCAAGCTTGCCGGAGTGAACAAGACAGGCGAAGGGCTCTATGTCGCCGAGGGGATCGTCCCCACCGGGATTATTCCCGAGGTGGTCTCCACTACTTCGCTTGATCATGCTGCATCGGCTCCTGTTTCTTCCTTCGGATCAGACGAGGCCGCGCCGGCAGCTCCTGCCTCGTATTAATCATTCCGTTACGGTCAACTCATGACCGGACGGATTTCCGCACCTAACCTCGCCTCCCTCTTTGCGGAGGCGGGGAACCGGTGGGGCCAGTACCCCGCCTTCTCCACCCGTCGTGCCGACGGGACATTTCACTCCGTCAGTTTCCGAGCATGGATTGACCGCTCGCTTGCCCTTGCGACGGCATTGATCGAGCTTGGGGTCGATGCTCGCGATCACGTCGCGATCCTCTCTGATAATTGCTTCGAGTGGATCCTAGCCGATGCCGCCGTGCAGTTCTGCGGAGGTGCCGATGTGCCGCGTGCCGCTGATGTGACGGAGACCGAGATCACCTATATCCTGGATCACGCCGACATTGAGGTGGCCTTTGTGGAGAATGTTGCCGTTATGGCCAGGCTGGAGTCTGTGCGTGACCGCCTTCCCAAACTCCGACATCTCATTCTGATGAGCCCCCTAGAAGGAGAGGGGCATCTTCCGAAGAATGTCCACGCACTTCGCGATCTCGAGATCCGGGGAGAGAAGTTGCGACTTCAGGGAGATCGCCACGCTGAGGAGCGGATCGCAGGCATCATTCCCGAGGATCTCTTCACCCTCATCTACACCTCCGGGACTACCGGCACGCCCAAGGGAGTACAGCTCACCCATGCCGCGATGGCCTCGCAGATTCAGCATCTCCCTTTCGTGCTGACACCTAAGGACCGGGCCCTATCGATCCTGCCCGTATGGCACAGCTACGAGCGTGTCTTCGAGGTGATCTCCATCGCCTGCGGCGTCCACACCTACTACACGACGCTTCGTCATCTCGGAGAGGATTTGCAGTCCGTGAAGCCGACGATCATGGTTTCGGCTCCCCGTCTCTGGGAGGGGCTCTATCAGCGGATTTTGTCCAAAGTTCAGAAGGCATCACTTCTCCGCAGGATCCTGTTCCGATCGGCCCGCCTCACAGCCCATGAGGTGCGCACTGCCGATTCCTTCTTCTCCGGTAGGCAGATCGATCTCCATGGTCGCAGTTTGTCGGTCTCGTCACTCCTTGCGATTCGTCATGCCATAGGCTGGGCGCTCTGCATCATCCCATCGTTACTGCTGGATCGGTTGGTTCTCTCCAAGCTGCGTGCCGTGGTCGGCGGTGAGTTCCGGGGGACGATCTCCGGTGGTGGAGCCCTGCCTCCCCATGTCGATGCCTTCTTCAATGACATCGGCATCCCTGTGCTTGAGGGGTATGGGCTTACGGAGAGCTGTCCGGTGCTAGCCGTTCGCACCTGGGAAAAACTCGTGATCGGCACGGTCGGCCCCGTCTTTCCTGGCACTGAGATTCGTATCGTCGATCTCGTGACGGGTGCGATTTTCTATCCCGATCCGACACGCCGGGATCTCGGTCGTGGAAAGCGTGGTGAGATCCATGCCAGGGGCCCTCAGATCATGAAGGGATACTACAAGGATCCCGAGGGAACTGCTCACGTCCTGAAAGATGGGTGGCTCGCCACCGGAGATCTCGGGGTGATGACCTTCAACGATTGCCTGAAAATCGTCGGTCGGTGCAAGGAGACGATCGTCCTGCTCGGCGGCGAGAATGTGGAACCTCTTCCGATCGAGTCCAAGCTGCTCGAGTCCCAACTTATCGACCAGTGCATGGTCGTGGGTCAGGACCAGAAGCATCTCGGACTACTGGTGGTCCCTTCGCTTGCCGGATTTGCGGGAGTGGGCATTGCTGCCGATGATGTTACCGCGCTCAAAGCACGTCCCGGGGCTCGAGAGAAGCTCCGCCTCGAGATTAGACGCCTTGTCGGAGATGCCACGGGATTCAAGCCCTTCGAGCGGATCGCGGCGTTTGAGCTTATCGAGAAGCCGTTTCAGGTCGGTGACGAGCTCACGATGACCTTCAAACTCCGCCGTCACGTCATCACCGATAAATATGCCGACCGGATCGAGGCGATATTTGGACACTAAAATATCACGCATTACTATCGTTGACAGAAAGCGAATGGTTATACAACATCACCTCTTTTTGTTGCTTCAGTCTAAACCAAATCTTGACGTGCCATCCCCTTTTAGGGCCCTTGGTCAAGGGCGGCAGCGTTTCTATATTGGCAAAAGCATTCTCGCTCAGGCACATCAATCTTGTACAACTTGTAACTTACAACTTTCAATGAATCCCTCCTGCTCAGCTTTTCTCGGCACTTTGAGTCTTCTTGCGGCGCTTCTGGTGCCCGGCTGCACATTCCTTCCCAGCAACGGCCCTTCTCTTTTTCGTGTCAAGCATTCTGCCAATAGGAGTAATTTTACGGGCAATTACATCCTGATACCCATTAATACTAAGGTCCTTGATGTCCTAAATTCCAAGGGGGCGTATTCTGAGAGTCCACGCTTTCCTGTTGATCTCAGTGCTAGAAGCGCTGTGCTGAAGCATCTCTTCAGACAGGGAACCCCTGAGCTTCTCGGTGGCAAGCCAAGCGACTCCGTAGTTCAGGGGGATGTGATCAAGGTCACCATCTTCGACTCTGGCGGGAACCTCTTTGCCACTCCGATCATGCCTAATGGCCTGAGTCAGAACGGTGCCATCCCCCATGAACTGCCCCCGCAGATGGTGGATAACTCGGGCCAAATCATGGTTCCTTATGCCGGCCGCATAATGGCCCGGGGTAGGACCGTGGAGGAGATTCAGACTGAGATTCAACAAAAATTAAAAAGCAAGACCATCGATCCTCAGGTCATCGTCTCGATCGACAATCGCAAGGGAGGGGATTTGGTCTCCATCCTTGGCGATGTAAAGACCCCCTCCCGGGTGGAGGTTTCTCTGGCCGGCACCCGATTGCTTGATGCCATTGCTCAGGCTGGGGGAAGCACCGGCAAGGAATACGAGACGATCGTCACTGTCAGTCGCAAGGGAACCATGCGCACGGCCCTCCTCTCCGAGATCTTTGAGA
This sequence comes from uncultured Spartobacteria bacterium, assembly GCA_903858595.1. Lineage (GTDB taxonomy): Bacteria > Verrucomicrobiota > Verrucomicrobiia > Chthoniobacterales > UBA6821 > UBA6821. The sequence goes on from CAIOJL010000067.1 coordinate 14,057, forward strand.
ATCCCTTCAAGAATATCTTTCTGGAATTCGGGGACAGCATTATCCTCAGAGTTCGCGGGCAGAATTTCCTCTGTTTCGGAGCCAATAACCGCCTCGATGAGATTCCTTTCAATGATGATCATCTCACCCTCGCCAAGGCCCTCGCCAAGGTTGGTGGTCCGCAAGCCGAGAAGGCAAATCCCTCAGCCGTCCTTCTCTATCGTCTTGAACCTCGCGATGTGGTGATGGCCATGGGGCTACATCCGGTTGGGAATGATACGACTTGTCCCGTCATCTACCGTCTGGACCTGACTCAGGCCGATGGATTTTTCAAGTCGCGTAACTTCACCATGCGTGATCACGATATTATCTACACTACCACCGCGAGTAGCGTCGGCATCCAGAAGTTTCTGGGGATTATCGGATCCCTCTTTGCTCCTGCCTCCCAGGCAGGGGGCGCAGTTGCTGGGGCTGGCGCCGCTGCCTTGGCTCTTTGATTGAATGTGATGTCTACTGCTGAATCTTTCGTAAATGATATGGAAATTTCTCCCTCGCCGACATCTGCGTCTCTAGAGGTTTCCCCAGGCCACCCCAGTCCCGATGCAGAGTCGTTGAATGATCAAAAATCCCTCAGAGAGGTCAACCGATTCTCCTGGCTAACTGGCATGATAAACTTTTTCCGAAAATCTTCCCCTGGCTCAAACAAGGAGGGTGGCGGGCAATCTCAGAGTTTGGTTCATCCCTCCCCGAACAATCAACTCGCGTCACAAGTCACGCATCTCATTGTCGATGATACTCAAATCGGCCAAGGGATGCCTCCCAGAAGGAAGATGCCCCGGTCCTTCCTATTACTCGTTATTCTTCCTACGCTTTTTGCCTTTATCTACTTTGGATTCATAGCCAGCGACCAATATGAATCTACCTCGGATTTCGTGATCAAGACCCAGGGAGGTGGAACACCCAATTCTGGTCTTTCCGGCATCATGGGGGCTATTGGTATCGGAGGGGGAGGTGATTCGAGTGCTATCGGTGATACAGCGATGGTCCAGGCATATGTGGAGAGTGCGCAGATCCTGAAAGATCTCTCAACTGATCTCGATCTTCGCTCCATGTATGATTCCAAGGAGATCGATCCAATTTCCAGGCTTCGGAATCACCCTGATTTCTTCAGTCGCCTGTCGGGGCGTAAGACGCGCCGCACGACGCCCAATGCCATTTCCAATGAGGAATTGCTCAAATATTGGAACAAAAAAGTCCAGGTGACTACGGGAAAAGACACCCCCGGCACCTCCACTCTAACAGTACTGGCCTTCACCCCCGAGGATGCCAAGTCCATCGCCGATCATGTAATAACGCTCAGTGAAAAGCTCGTTAACAAGGTTTCAGAACGCGCCCAGCAAGACGCCGTGATGTATGCCCAGAAGGAAGTGGAGTCGGCTCACGATCGAGCTATCAAGGCCTTTGATGATCTTAGCGCCTTTCAGGAAAGGGCCAAGCAGGTGGATCCAACAGGCTTTGCTAAAGCACGAAGCGAGATCCAGGGAAAGATGGAGGCAGATCTCTCGAGCTTGCAATCTCAGATGGAGGCTCTCCGCAAACGTCTTCCTGATGAAGCTCCTGGCATTCAGCAACTTCACTCACAGGCAATTGCATTGCAGGAACAGTTGGCGATTGAGAAAAACCGTTCCACCAAAACCGACCATGGGCAATCCGCGACCGAGGTGATCAATGAATTCGCAAAGCGTCAGATGGAGACCGACTTTGCTTCCAAGGACTACCTTTCCGCGTTGACTGCTCTGGAAAGTGCTAGAATTCAGGCCAATCAACAGAGCAGATACCTCGAGGCTTTTGATAAACCATCACTTCCAGACAAGCCCACATTGCCGGCCCGTTGGTATGACATCATTTCAATACTTGCCGTGACCCTTCTTTGCTGGGGAGTCTGGAGCCTCTTTATAGCGGGAGTGAAAGAGCATCAGCATTAGCGGCTCCAGTAAGAGCCGAGGTGTTTAGGCTGAAGACTGTTAGACTATTAGCCCGGCGATCCATTGGTCCTTAAAGTTTTTACCTTCCTGCTTTTCACCTCTTTTGTCGCTTTCAGTTCCATCTTACCCCTTCGGGGTGAACCTCATCGGTTATCCGCGCGCGGAGATGGGCCTTGGTGAAGATATCCGCCATCTGGCACTGGCGATGGAGGAGCAAGGAATTCCACATTGCATAGTTGATGTCGGACTCGGACAAGGTTTTTCCCAAGCGGACAATTCCGCCGAGAGGAAAATCAGCACGCATCCCCTCTACGCCATCAATCTCTACTGCCAGAACGGCTGGGAGACCTTGAAGTATCTGTCATCGCTGGGAGCGGGTCTTAACGACGGCAGGTATGCCATCGGACACTGGCCTTGGGAGCTGCCAAAATGGCCTATGCGTTGGCACCATGCCTACAAGTGCGTCGATGAAATCTGGGGAATCAGCTCCTTTACAGCGAATGCCTACAACTCATTTCACGGTCCGGTTCAACGTATGGGTCTTCCGGTAAGCGTGGAGGATATCGCAATCATGGATCGGAGCGATTTCAACCTTCCTCCGGCCGCCTACCTCTTTCATTACTCCTTCGATCTGCATTCCAAGCTGGCCCGCAAGAACCCGTTTGGCCTGATTCGTGCTTTTCAGAAGGCATTTCCTAACGAAGGCCATGAAGCAGTCGGCCTCGTGCTGAAGGTCAACCATGCCAAGCGGTTTCATGCTGAGAACATCAGACTCCGCTGGATAGCAGCACGCGATTCCCGCATCCATCTCATTGAGAGATCCATGCGTCGCCCTGAGGTGCTCGCATTGATGCGTTCTTGCGATTGCTATGTTTCCCTTCACCGGGCTGAAGGATTCGCTCGTGGGATTGCCGAAGCTCTTCTTCTCGACCGGCAGGTCATCGCCACGGGATGGTCCGGGAATATGGACTTCTGTCAAGAGACTCGGGTTGCCCTGGTGCGGCACCGGATGATCCCGCTTAAGAAGGGTGATTATTTCTTTGGAGAGGGACAGCAGTGGGCTGATCCGGATATCGACCACGCCGCGGAGCTAATGCGCGAAATCCGCCAACACCCTCGGGATGTTTCGGTGGGCCGACCTGACTTCCGCCCCGCAACCGTCGGAGCTCGGTATGCAAAGCGTCTCAGGGAGATCTGGGAGGGTTTTGCCTGCCAAGCGTCGAAAAAAAGACAAAGAGGCCTTTAAGCGAGTTCCCATTGGACATGAATCCTGTACAGGTATAATCTGATTGTATGACGGCAATTTCCTACACTGAAGCAAGAGAGCAACTCGCCTCCATATGGGATAAAACCGTTGAGACTAGAGAACCTGTGGTCATTAACAGGAGAGGCAACGAGTCCGTCGTTCTTCTCCCACTGGAGGAATGGGAGGGCCTGCTTGAGACTGCTCATTTACTCCGATCGCCCGCCAATGCCCGCCGTCTTCTTAATGCGTTGACCCGTCTTCAGGGGGGTAAGGGAGAATCTGTTTCCATGGAGCAACTCCGTTCGCATGGCGAGGCATGAAGGGTAGGGAGTGGGAGTTAGTTGTTGACCCGAATTTTCTTGAAGATCTTGCCTACTGGGTTTCTCAAGATCGACGAGTTGCTTCCAAGATCTTGGATCTGGTTGAGTCGATCCGCAGAGACCCATTTACTGGAATAGGTAAACCTGAACCCCTCAGGAATCTTGGTAGCGGGATCTGGTCCCGTCGTATTACCCAAGAACATCGGATAGTCTATCTTGTCAGCGGAAACCGCATCTCTTTTGCTCAGGCGAGGTATCACTACTAGGTTTGCTTGCCCGGCCGTTGATCCGCAGCCGGCACGGCACCCTTCCTTCAGCCACTCAGTTTCCCCCTTTAACTCCCCGCTCCTACTCAAGTTTCAGGTTTCAGGTTTCAGGTTTCAGGTTTAAAAATTCATCCCTCAGTCTTAACTTTTCCTTTAAAAGCCCTCGACGCTCGATTGACTCGCTCGCGCCCCTTCTTACTCAGGTATCAGCTTTCAGCTTTCATCTTTTTCCCTCGAGGCTCGACTCAGTCTCCCTTCGCTCTTTAAGGAACACTTGACTAACGCTATCATTGATAGCATAATGTAATCATGGTACAACTCCTTGTCCGCAATCTCGAGCCTAGCGTTGTCCAAAGACTGAAAGAACGCGCTCGCCTTCATGGCATCCCTGTGGAGGAAGAGCATCGTCGCATTCTGCGTCAAGTCTGCTTGGAGCCACTTGAGAGGGTCTCACTCATCGACTTTTTACGGAATCCCGCCAATGCGATTGTTCCTACTACGGAGTTGGATCTCTCCCGAAGCCGGGAGCTTGAATCCCGCCCCATTGATTTCTGATGCCATTTCTCCTGGACACAAATATTCTCAGCGAATTGCGAAAGGGCGAACGCTGCAACCCCAATGTCTCTAACTGGGCCGCCAGAGAAGCCGCCGAGGCCCACTATATCAGTGTCATATCCCTAGGAGAAATCCGCAAGGGAATCGAGCTTTTGAGGAAGAAATCCCATCCGGACTGCGTCATCTTTGAAGACTGGTTACAACGACTTGGACGCGACTATGCGAACTGCATGGTCGGTGTTACACGCGAAATTGCTGAGCGCTGGGGACAGTTGTCATCACTTCGCCCCCTGCCTGTGATTGATGCCCTCCATGCTGCCACGGCTTTAGAACTTGGACTCACCATGGCAACCCGTAACACCAAGGATTTCGAGGGGATCGGGCTTACAATTGTGAATCCATTTGATCAGTAAGTAGTCCATGAGGCGTAAAATCAAAGGGTACATACTACTGTTTACGCGCTCAGACCATGATGGGCGTCACATTCATGTTTTTAAGGACAACCGGGAAATCGGTGTCTACGACCGCATTCTTGGCCCAATCAGAGGATTGGAGGAAGCCATGAGTCGTGAGTTGCAAGAAGCCTTGGAAGAGTTTAAAAGTGAAATCAATGAACGTGGTCTGTAAAACAGAGGACATCCGACTCAGCCGCGCGTGGTTTGACGCGGAGCGCTCCTATCTTCATGTCGAGATGGATGGGGTGGACCGTTCTATATCCTTTTCTGAGATACCCAATGATGATTTTGAATCCTCGGCTCCAGTCTGCTCCTTCCGCATAGGAATGGAGGGATCAGTGGTAATTTGCACCCATCAAGACGGTGTGGAGACATGGCTTCCTGCTGATCTTTGGATGCCCGAAGGATTTAGGGCATCATAAGCTCAGTCCACTCTTACTCAGGTTTGACGCCACTTCCTCCCGGAAGCTGTGGCGCCCCGATGGGGCTACGATTTCATCGTAGTCTTCCGCGGCGGTTCCCACCGCTTTGGTTGACGCCACTTGCCTCCCGGCAAGCGGTGCCGCCCTCACGGGCCCCGCTTCGCGGGCTCTACCGCGCATGTTTTGTACTTGCTTGCTCCCGCAAGGCTCACCCTTCGGGTCCACCTTCGGTGGCTACAACTCGACCTTCCCAAGGTCTCGTTTCACATGCTTGGTTCAGGTTTCAGGTATCAAGTTTCAGGTTTCAGGTTTCATCCTTCCTTCAGTCAGACCCCTCAGTTTCCCCCTTTCACCCCTCATCCCTCGCTCATGGCTGATCACACAAAGGCAAAGTTGACAGAGATGACCTGATGCACTAGCATCAGATGTATGAGAACCACATTGGATATTGAGGAAGATGTCCTGCAGGCGGCCAAGGAGTTGGCTCAACGCCAGGGGAGCACCGCCGGCCACATCATTTCCCTATTGGCACGACGGGGATTAACAGCTCCTGCTGTGGAGAAAAATAAATTCAAAAATCTCCGGGGGGGAGTACCCGTTCTGGATTCAAGAGGAGAGTTGGTGACGCTCGAGCATACCCGTAAGCTGATGGATCAGGAAGGGATCTGACGTCATGCGGGCTCTACTTGATATCAATGTCATCATAGCCCTGTTTGATCCGGACCATGCCTTTCATGAAAGAGCGCATGCATGGTGGTCGCTGAACAGCAAAGATGGATGGGCCAGCTGTCCCATCACGGAAAACGGCGTGGTTCGCATCATGTCTCATCCTGGATACAGCAGGAAAATCCAACTTGCTCCAAGTGCCTTGATCACACAGTTAAGGCTCTTTGCTCTTCAGAGCGATCATGAGTTCTGGGGGGATATGATTTCTCTGCGTGATGAAAGCATCTTTGTCGGGGATCACATCCATAGCTCTCGCCAACTTACTGATCTCTACCTGCTGGCATTCGCGGTTTCCCATCAGGCGAGGCTCGTGACATTTGATGAGAAAATTGTAATTTCCTCCATCCGCAATGCCGCTCAAGAGAATTTGTGTATCGTGTAAAAACACGAAGCCTTTCCAAGAGCTTGCTTCAGCCACTCAGCCTTTCCTCAGTCATCTCCCTCAAGTTTGACGCCACTTCCTCCCGGAAGCCGTGGCGCCCCGCTGGGGCTACGATTTGATCGTAGTCTACCGCAGCGGTTCCCACCGCTTTGGTTGACAGCACTTTGCTCCCGGAAGCCGTGGCGCCCCGCTGGGGCTACGATTTCATCGTAATACCGGAGCATGGGAATGCTCGGGATAGCCTACGCTCAGCGTAGCCCGAAGGGAGCTACTCGCGGGCGCGAGAGCTGCAATCTTTCGCGGTGAATCCCATCATCTTGGTTCAGCCTTCAGTCACTCAGCCTTCAGCCTTTAACGCACCTTCCTACTCAGGTATCAGGTCTCAGCTTTCATCCTTCATGTCTTCCTCTCAGGTTTCAGGTTTCAAGTTTGCTGACCCGGCCGTTGCTACGCATCCGTTACGGCATCCCTCAGCCTTAAGCCTTTAACGCCACATCTTACTCAGGTATCAGCTTTCAAGTTTGACGCCACTTCCTCCCGGAAGCCGTGGCGCCCCTCACGGGGCTACCTTCGGTAGTCTACCGCAGCGGTTCCCACCGCTTTGGTTGACAGCACTTTGCTCCCGGAAGCCGTGGCGCCCCGCTGGGGCTACGATTTCATCGTAATACCGGAGCATGGGAATGCTCGG
>CAIOJL010000068.1 GCA_903858595.1 uncultured Spartobacteria bacterium
TCAGCTAGGGCCTGCTGGGAGGCGCTGACCATGGCGGTCACCGCATGCTTGTAAGTCTCGCGGCCGTTCATCCTCATGGTGGCGGGATTCTCCGCGTAGGTGGGGGATTTTGCGGGGTGGGCGCTACCTCCTCCTGGAATATAGAGGATCTCGGCCAGCTTACCATTGCTCCCCATGCGGGAGGAGAGAATGCCACGAGATCCCTCGCGATGACGGAGGATGGCGGCTCCGGCACCGTCCCCGAAGAGGACGCAGGTGTTCCTGTCGGTCCAGTCAACGATGCCTGAGAGCTTGTCAGCTCCGATCACCAGTACTGTCTCATAGGTGCCGCAGGCGATGTACTGGCGGGCCGTCTCCACACCGAAGAGGAAGCCGGAGCAGGCGGCGGAAATGTCAAAGCAGGCGGCGTTCACAGCGCCTATCTTGGTCTGGACCAAGCAGGCGGTGCTTGGAAAGAACATATCCGGCGTGCAGGTCGCGCAGATGATCAGATCGATCTCCTTCGGGCTGATGGCGGCGTTCTCTATCGCGGCTTGGGCCGCACGGGCCGCAAGTTCACTGGTCGGTTGTTCCGGTCCTGCAATGCGACGTTCGCGAATGCCGGTGCGTGACTGGATCCACTCGTCGCTGGTCTCGACAAGCTTCTCCAAATCGGCGTTCGTCATGACGCGGTCAGGCGCGTAGCTGCCGGTGCCGATGATGGAGGCGCTGCGAAGGGAAGGCATGGGACGGACGGGAGGGTTATCAGACGGCATGGGACTCTTCCATGGTTGCGTTATCTAAGGTAACGGCTGTTTCAAGGGGTGTTACAGGGGCTGCCGCAGTCTGGGCCAGATGGGCGTTCTTCAAATTGTAGGCCTTAACCGCCTCGACGATACGGGGGTTCACCTGCTGCTCGATGAATTCGGTGGCGACGCGGATCGCGTTCTTGATAGCTAGCGGTGTGCTGGAGCCGTGAGCGATGATGCAAATACCGTTCACTCCCAGTAGGGGACTGCCGCCGTAGTTCTCGTAGTTGGTCTTTCTTCGGATGGCGCGGAAGGCATTCCTGGCAATCCATGCTCCGAACATCCGGAAGGGAGTCTTGGTGAGTTCGTGCTTCAGCCAGCGGAAGACGGCTCCAGCAGTTGCCTCAGCGGTCTTCAGGACGACATTGCCGGTGAAGCCGTCGCAGAGAATCACCTCGACAGGATGCTCGAAGAGGTCGTGTCCCTCGATATTCCCTCGGAAATTCAGTGAGGAGGCCTTCAGGAGCTTGAAGACATCCTTCGTGAATTCGCTACCCTTCACATCCTCGCCGCCGATCGACATCAGGCCGATCTCGGGATTGCTGTAACCGAGGACATGTTCGGAAAGGACCGAGCCCATGATCGCGTACTGGAGAAGGTGGACAGGTCGGGCGTCGACATTCGCGCCGGCATCGATGAGGACGCAGACATTCTTCTCGGTGGGAAGGTAAGAGGCGATGCCGGGACGCTCGATTCCCTCGAGAGTACGTAGCTTGATCGTTGTGGCCGCGACGGCGGCACCGGTATGACCAGCACTGACGATGGCGTCGGCTTCATCCTTCTTGACCAGATCGACGGCTCGTGCGACGGAGGAGTCTTTCTTGCGACGGACGGAATCGACGGCCGCGTCGCTCATCTCCACAACCTGAGTCGTGTGGACGATTTCGATCCTGGGATCACTACAGCCGAGCTTGGCCAACTCGGTCTTGATGGCCGACTCGTCCCCGGTGAGGAAGAGCTTGGTGATCTTCGGGTACTCCCGGAGAGCCATGGCAGCCCCTGCGACCGTACTCTGAGGAGCGAAGTCACCCCCCATGGCATCGAGGGCAATTCTCATGATCCTGCGGCTACTGGTCCTGTTATCGTTACTGGGGCTGTCTGATTCCTCAATGGATGAGGGCCGGAGAGCTAACCCGAGACGTTAATCCGCTTATGCCACCTCGACATCAAGCACCTGACGACCGCGGTAGGTGCCGCAAGCGGTGCAGGCAGTGTGGGAATGAAGAGGTGCACCGCACTGGGTGCACTTGCCCAGTTTAGGAGCATGCCAGCGGTTTGCGGCCTTGCGGGTGCGAAGGCGCATCTTTGAAGTTTTACGTTTAGGTACTCCCATCGGATCGTGGTGTTTTGAGTTGGTCGAGTGCTTCCCAGATTGCAGGACGAGCCGCCTTCTCCATTGGCAAAGGAGCGGTGCGGGCACTCGCCGGGAAACTGGCGGGGCAGGTCTTTTCTCCACCTTGGTCACATCGGGGATGTGCAGGCAGAAGGAGATGTATATCCTCCCTGACCTCGCGGGTCAAGTCCACTAATTCATTTCCGTCCAGTTCGATCTGGGTGGCGAATGGATCGATCTCAATCTCCCTCTCAAAGGGTTCCAGGCAGGAAACACAGGTCATCCTGACTTTCTGGAGCAGGCTCCCGGTGGCAAAGAGCCCTCCTTCGGAGACTCCCACATCGAGGGAATACTCCAAGGGACCGATCGGTTCGGCACCGGCCTCTTCAAGGCCTAATGAAGAGGAATCCTGCTCACCCTCCAGATGCAAGGTGCCTCCCTCGGGAATCTGACGGATATGAACTTTCATGCAATGACTCTAACCTAAGATTCACAGGGATGAAAGGGATCGTGAAAAGTTGATCCGTGAAAAGTTAAAAAATTACAAGGGGAGTAAAGGTCTCCGGCTTTCGGATTTCCCCTGCCGCTTTAACCCTTTTAACCTTTCAAACGATTCTAACCCTCCAACAACCCTTTCAGCTTCCTTACTCTTTAGGGAATTTTTCTTTCAGGGATGCTAGGGTCGAGACGGAGACAAAGGGAGAAACATCTCCTCCCAGCCGTGCCACTTCCTTCACGATCCGGGAACTCAGGAAGATGCAATCCTCGCGGGGCGTCAGGAAGATCGTCTCGATCTTCGGCTCTAGGCGGCGGTTCGTCAGGGCCATCTGAAATTCAAACTCGAAGTCGGAGACCGCCCTCAACCCACGGATGACCACGAAGGCCCCGCGGCGACGGCAGAAATCGACCAGCAATCCATTGAGCGGCTCGACCAAGAGTCCCTCGTGCGGACCCACACTCTTCTCGATTAGATCGACCCTCTCAGCAGTCGTGAAGAGCGGGTTCTTGGCCTCGTTATCCGCCACGCCGACGATCACCTCGTCAAAGAGACCTAGCGAGCGGGTGATCAGGTCGAGATGACCATTCGTGACCGGGTCGAAGCTTCCCGGATAGATCGCGCGTCTGTGGCTCATAAAGCGAGAGAAGGATCACTCCCACTCGATGGTGGCGGGCGGCTTGCTGGAGACATCGAGCACACAGCGGTTCACACCCTTCACCTCATTGATGATGCGGCTCGAAATCTTAGCCAGCAAGTCATACGGCAAACGCACCCAGTCGGCCGTCATGCCGTCCTGGCTCTCCACGACGCGCAAGGCGATCGTGTAGTCATAGGTGCGCTCGTCACCCATCACACCGACCGACTGGACCGGCAGGAGGACAGCGAAAGACTGCCAGACCTTGAAGTACCAGCCCGAGGCTTTCATTTCCTCGAGCACGATCGTGTCGGCGTCGCGCACGATGCGGAGACGCTCCGGCGTGATGGCCCCGATGATGCGGACAGCCAGGCCGGGGCCGGGGAACGGCTGGCGGTCGACCACTTCCTGAGGGAGCCCAAGTTCGCGCCCCACCTCGCGGACCTCGTCCTTGAAGAGCTGACGCAGTGGCTCCACGAGCTCGAATTTCATATCCTCCGGCAGACCACCAACATTGTGGTGACTCTTAATGAGCGATGCGGGATTCCCTGCGATGGAGACGCTCTCGATGACATCGGGATAGAGGGTACCCTGCGCAAGGAAGCGGAAGGGGTGCTTCGAGCCCTTAGCCGATTTCCGGAGCTCCTCGGCTGAGTGCTCGAAGATGCGGATGAATTCGGTGCCGATGATCTTGCGCTTTTTCTCGGGGTCAGTAACTCCCTTGAGCTTCCCGAGAAAACGATCAGCGCCATCGACGATCTTAAGCCGGATTTTGAAGTTTCGTCCGAAAAGCTTGCTGACCGCATCCCGCTCCCCAGAACGCAAAAGACCGTTATCAACGAAGATGCAGGTGAGCTGATCGCCGATCGCCTTGTGAATGAGCGCCGCCGCAACGCTGGAATCCACCCCGCCGCTGAGCCCGAGAATCACGCGCCCGTCACCCACCTGGGTGCGGATCTGAGAGCAGATGCGCTCGATGAAGGACTCCATGGTCCAGTCGCTCGGGCAACCGCAGATGCCATGAATGAAGTTCTGAATGATGGCCTTTCCCTTCGGGGTGTGGTGCACCTCGGGATGGAACTGCATCCCGTAAATTTTCCTTTTGGCATCGGCAATGACCGCATGGGGTGCGTTCTCCGTCTGCCCGATGGCGGTGAAGCCCTTGGGCAATTTCTCAACGCGGTCGCCATGGCTGTTCCAGACATCAATCTTCTTGGACAATCCCTTGAAGAGAGGTGAGGCACCGAGAGTGGAAAGCACTCCCTTGCCATACTCCCGGTGGGTGGAGCGGGCCACGGAACCGCCCAGATCGCGGGAGAGGAGCTGCATGCCGTAGCAGATACCGAGGATCGGCAAGCCCAGATCGTAGATCGCCGGGTCGACCTTCGGGGCCTTGGGAGCGTAGACGCTTGCGGGGCCACCCGAGAGGATAATCCCCTTCACTGCCCCGTCAGCAATGATCTCGCTGGCCTTGGTCGTGTGGGGCAGAATCTCCGAGAATACACGGCACTCACGCACACGGCGGGCAATGACCTGAGTGTATTGGGACCCGAAATCGAGGATGACGATCCTGGAAGTTGCCTTGGGTGTCTTGAGGGCTTTTGGTGCTTTGGAAGGCTTACTTTTTTTGCCTGCGGGTTTCACAATTTTTTTAGACGGGGTTGGCATCTCGGTCGGAAAGGAACGTGTAGTCTGTGCTCTAGGTTGCGCTCTGGGCTTACTGGAGGCTATTGAAAGTCATTCCCCAATTGGCCACCCATGTCGCCCTTCATCACCTTTTCGTTATACAGATGCCCTTTACCCTCAAGCCCCTGAACGGCTGTGTCGGCGACATCATCGGCATCACTCTCGGCTGTGGCGCAACCGGTGAGACAGAAGACAGGGATCACGATAAGGACGGAGGCGAGAAGAATTCGGAGAAGTTTCACCCTGTGACCCTAAAAGATCCGATCCAGAAGGCAATACGGGAAGGATGGACAGAAAAGGATGAAAGCTGAAACCTGAGACCTGAAAATGAAAAGTGGCATACCTCCCGATCTGCTCTTGGAGGCGTATGCCTCGGGGATCTTCCCGATGGGGATGCCTGACGGCGAGATCCGTTGGTACTCGCCCAACCCGAGAGGCATCCTCCCGCTGGAGGAGTTTCACACGCCGCACGGACTTAAGAGGATTCTCAAAAAACCTAGCTGGGA
>CAIOJL010000069.1 GCA_903858595.1 uncultured Spartobacteria bacterium
CTCAATGCTATGACTCTCTTCCTTAGATCATCGCTATAGCTCTTCATCCACCCCTTCTACCACTATTCCCAAACGACAGATATATTAGAACATGCTCTAATAACACCATTGGACGGGTGACAAAAAAATTGGGGGAAGCGTTTGTGGCGCTTCCCCCAAGTTCTAGCTCGTCGCCGAAAGGTTGTTCCGGCGGGAGGGACTTACTTCTTTTTTGCGACGGCCTTCTTGACGGCTTTCTTTGCAGGAGCCTTCTTTACAACGGCCTTCTTGACAACGGCCTTCTTTACAACGGCCTTCTTGACAACGGCCTTCTTTACAACGGCCTTCTTTACAACTTTCTTAGCGGGTGCTTTTTTCTTAATGGGCATTTCAATCCACCTCCTTTGTTCCGCATGCGCGGCGTATGTGAAAAGTTTGTGAATAAGTCACTACTGAATGTGAATAGGTTGCCTGCTGATAAGCGTCAACGGATTTTCTAAAAAAGTTTCGCCGCATTTCTCTCACCTTCGTGAGGAAAGTCTTATCACTTACTTGGCCGCGAGAATTTTCTCCGCGTCTGCGATGATCTCCGACACCTCGGCAAGTCTTCCAGGCCCTTCGTACCCGCATGCAAGCATGCCTTCCGCTGGCCCGACAAATGAGGCTCCGCGCGTGCGCAGTGTCTCCGCATTCATCTTGGTCGCGGGGTGCTCCCACATCTTTCCGTTCATCGCCGGCGCGATGAGAAGAGGGGCGCGTGTGGCGAGCGCGACCGATCCCAGCGCATCATCCGCAAATCCATGAGCGAGGCGCGCTAGCGTGTTCGCGCTAGCCGGCGCGATGAGCAGCAGATCCGCGCGATCCGCCAACTCGATGTGACCCGGCTTCCAGGCTCCTGAATTTTCCTCGGAGAGATCACACAACACGGGATTGCGCGAGATCGTAGCGAGCGTGAGAGGTGTGATGAATTCCGTGGCCCTGCGCGTCATCACGACGAAGACATGGTGGCCCGCCTTGCGGAGCTGGCTGACAATCTCGGCCGCCTTGTATGCAGCGATAGATCCGGTCACGCCCAGGACGATCGTTTTTCCCCGGCCGTTAGGTGATTCGTTCCCTGCGTTTTCCATCGTCTCCATAATGGTCAGCCCACGCTTTCCGTGACGACGGACATGCGGCGGCTGAGGTAACGCTCGGCGCGCATGACAGCCCGGAACTTCTCTATGTTCTCCTCCATCGAGCCGCTGATAATCGTGTAGCGATAATCGCGCCAGCATTCCATCTCGCGGGCTGCGTTGCTCATTCGGATCTCTACTTGCTCGGACGTCTCAGTGCCACGGCGCATGAGACGCCGACGGAGCTCTTCGAGATCGGGGGGCATGATGAAGACATCGGCGAGGGCCTCGAGGATGATTGGATCTCCGCAGGCGCGGATGTTGTCGACGCCGTGGGTGTCGATGTCGAGAAGCACGTCGATGCCGTTCTTAAGGTTTTCGAGCACGGGTCCCTTCAGCGTGCCGTAGTGGTTGCCGTGGACCTCGGCATGCTCCAGAAATTCTCTTGCAGCGAGCCGCCGCGTGAATTCCTCACGGGATAGAAAATGGTAATCCTCCCCATCTATTTCCCCGGTCCTGGGTGCGCGCGTGGTGCAGGAGACGGACCAGACGAAGTCGGGCTTCTGCCGCAGCGTGGTGCAGAGGGTCGTCTTCCCCGCACCTGAGGGTGCGGAAATCACAAAGAGTATGCCGGAGCGCCGAAAGTGGTGGGATGGATTATTCACGCAGATTACTCGAGATTAGCGACTTGTTCACGGATTCTATCAAGCTCCGCCTTGGATTGCACGACCCGTTGGGAGATGGACGCATCCCCGGCCTTGTTTCCGAGCGTGTTGAATTCGCGGAACATCTCCTGGGCCAGATAGTCGAGCGTCCTGCCGGCCTGCTCGGAACTGTTCAGCGATTCTCTGCACTGCACGAAATGGCTCTCCAGTCGCGTCAACTCCTCGGTGATGTCGCTGCGCTCGGCCATGAAGGCGAGTTCCCGTGCGAGCGCGGGATCATTCGCAGGTAAAGGAAGTCCCAACTCTTCCAAGCGGGCCTTCAGATGATCGCGCCGCAAACGCAGCACGGCGGGGACACGGGCGCGGATGGCCTTAGCCGCAGACTCCAACAGCTTGATGCGCTTGAGCAAGTCCGTGATGAGGTGCGCCCCCTCCTTCTTTCTCATCACGATCATTCGATCCAAAGCCTCAGTAAGCGCTTTCTGAAGCGCAGGCCAGAGAGTATCGGAGTCTGGGGGCTCTTCCGTGCCGTTTCTCATCACGCCGGGAGATCGGAGCAATAGCTCTAGAGAGATCTGCCCGGGAAGGGCCAGCTCCGCCTGCAGGGCCTGAAGCTCCTGGAGTGTGCGGCGCGCGGCTTGCTTGTCGACGACGCCCTGGGAGTTGTCCGGACCCGCGGCATTCTCTAGCAAGACAGTCACATTGATACGCCCGCGGCCTATTCTTTTCTGAATCACTTCCCGAAGCTTCGGCTCAAGCGTTGCAAGTGGCTTTGGCAGCGATATAGCGATCTCTATCCCTTTACGGTTTACCGAGCCACACTCCACCGTGAATCGCCATCCTTCGGCCAGAGTACTGGCCCGGCCATGTCCAGTCATGCTTTCCATAAGTTTTATTGTTGCGCGGTTCCTCCCCACGAAAGACTCCAAATCCAAGGTGCTCCGTAGAAACCGAGGGCGGCTGGTTCGTAGTTGTCCAACCGCGAGGTCACCCATCCAGTAGCCGGAAGAGGAAAAAGCAGGTTTTGTCGGCACCACGATATTTCCTGCAACAAGAGGCTCTTCCTCTTTTCAGAGCGGCCTGCCATTGACATCAAAAGGTCTGGTGAGCTGATACCCTGCAATCCTTCAAAAGATATCGTCGGATTGGGGAGGGAGCCGCCCAGGGAAAGGACGCAGAAACCCTCCTTGGTCAGTCCATAAGCATTGTCTCCCGAAAGGGTGCCGCGCGAAGCCTCCAGAAGTATGTGAGCCTGCGGCACGACAAAGGTGCTGCAGGGAAGGCTAAGTTCTAAATTCTTCCCCTCGATCTTTCCTGAAAATGAGGGGGCGAGAGCCGCACCACCTGCATGCACATCAAGGGATATGCTAGTGTCTTTTGCTGGATTCAACGTCGCCAACCCGTCCGTCTTGAGTGCGACGTCGATTTGCAGATTTTTCAGGTTGTTCTCTTTTTCTTGATCCTGGGTACCTGCGCTGGCTTGAGAGGAAAGAGTGCACGCGGGCGGAGCAAAGGCTGGCGTTAGGTTTGCATTCGGCACGCCTGTGAGGCTATGCAGCCGCAGCGATCCGCTCAAAACAGGAGGTTGAATACCTGTAAGACTGAGCGCCAGATCCGTATCTGCAAGGGCATCGAGACCGCCGCCCAGCGGCAACGGCAGATCGTTCCCCATCAGTCGGAGCGTTCCTTTCCAGGGGGTGGTTCCCCACTCGATGGATCCGGAAAGGGTCATGGGCTTATCGTGGTAGACGGCACTTCCGGGGCCAAAGACCGCTTTTGCCGTTGCTAGCGTCACCGGTAGAGACAGGCGCTCTAGCATGTGGGGCCCAAAAATATGTCCTTCCTCGGCCTCAAGGAGGAGGCTGCCTTCGGATACCGGCTGTTTCCATGTTCCGGAGAGATGCACTTTCCCATCTATGCGGGCTTTCTTAAGGGGCCATGCTTCCAGCCTCACGAGGCTCGCCCACCCGTCCAAGGGGACGTGTTGCAAGGATGCGGATCCTCGGATTGGCTGATCGACATCCCCTATTCTAAGGGTTCCCTGATCATTGACCAAAGAAAGCGGTATTTCCAACTCCACGGCTAATGGTGAAGAGGATGCCGTTTCCTGAAGCAGCTTTAACTTGGCTTTCCCTTCCCCGGCTTCCAAGGAGAGGGAAAGATCCGCTGTCGGTCCGCCCTGCTTGGGTGAAAAATTGCGGATGCTCATTGCGGCATGCACGTCCGGTTTTGCAGGCGTGCCCGTAGCGGAGATCGTTCCCTCAAGGCTTCCTACAAAAGGAATTTCTTGGCCAAAAAGGCCTGCAATTTCCTCAGCCTTGATTCCCTGGAGGGCGAGATTGATCCCGAGCGACCCGTCCATCACGATGGTTTTGAGAGGGTCTCCGTTCTGCCAGAATTCCGTTGCATTGAACGGGAGCGACAGTTCGCCTTTCACAAGAGGTAACGGCTTGCCAGCGCGGGTCGCCACAATGTCTGTGGCCCGGAAGGCGTTGGGTGTCGCTGAAAGTTTCATGGCAAGTGACAAGTCCTCCTGCTTGAAATTGGCCTTGGCGAGTTCCACTTTCCCCGGTGCGTAAGTTCCCTCGAAGGTTCCGGACATGCCGGTGGTCGTCCACTTGCTCACCCATCCGTTAACCTGAGTCTGAAACGATCCGGTGTGAACTTCTGCGGAGCCCTCTCCCTGCCAGTTAAACTTCACTCCGCCACCCCCGATGACGGTGGCTGTGGTAAGTCCTAACTGGGAAAGTCGCTTTGTCAGGTCGTGGACATCGGCTTCCGCCTCGGCTTTGTAAGCATGGGGGCGGCTGTTTGCGAGATTACCGCTTAGATACAGGTGATCTCGTCCGCTCCATGCCTCGAGTGAGGTCAGCTGGGTCTGATCACCGGCGAAAATCACGCATCCTTTCAGCCAGTCCAGTGGCAATTTACGGATGGTTATGCCGGCACCGGTGACATTGCAGTAGCCTTCAGCCTTGTTCTCGGCGCCTTGAACCTCTCCCTCCAGAGCCATTCTTCCACCCAGCTCGGCAAACTGTGGGCCAAACAGTCCGGCCAGCGCACCGGCATCCTCAAGCTCGGCATGAAAGCTCGCAGTAAAAGGAGCACGGAGCGCCGCGTGCCAATCTGCTGGGAGATGGCTTTGTCCCGATGCCGTCACTTCATTCTCCTGTTGCTGGAGATGGAGTTCGGAAAGGGTGAGGTTGCGCCCCGTAAGCGTCGTGGCTAACCGGAGCATCTCCCAACCCTTTCCTTCCCAATGGAAGTCGCGGGCGATGAGGCGCAACGAGCTATCGGCATCCACCGGGTTTGCGAGATCGCCACGGAACGTAAAGCGCGCCTGGCTGATGAAGCCGGTCGCCTTTTTTTCATCCTTCATCCATTCATGGAAGGCCTCCAGCGACAGACCTTCGCCCACCAGCGTCAGCTCGAGATGGTTGGAATTCATCGCCGTCCCCATGCTGCCGTCACCCCTCAGAATACCCTGGCCCACTGTTCCCCTGATGCCGAAATCGACACCACCGGCCACCGGTCGGAGAGACGATTCCTTAAGGAGGAAATCATGACCCAGATCCAGCTCACCCAGACGAAGTACTCCACCCTCCCAAGAGGCGGGGGCAGAAGCCTTGGGCAGAACGCGGTGCCAAGCGCCGACATCCAAAGACCCATCGGCATAAGAAATCCTGCCGGCCCATCGGTCAGGCAAACGAAGCGTCAGGCCATTCACTGCCAGTCGGTGATGATCTCCGATCATGACCAGGTCAGCGGACCCCAGAGTGCAGGAAGAGGAAGGGAGGAAGAGAGTGGCGCGCAAAAAGGGCTGTATACCCCACCGCGGTTGCCTCTTAAGCGGCTTTGCGGTGAGTGTGCTCGCTCGGGTATCCAGTAGCACCTTGGTCTTGTCCGCCATCATCTCCCGGATCAACGGCTGTGGCTTCCCATCGGAGAGGTGAAGAAGTTGCTTCATCGAAACAAGGCGCACCCCAATCCAGTCGGTCTTGATGCTGCTTCGGTGATCGAGCGGGCCAAATAGCCATGTCACGCCCCGGGCTTCGATCCATCCGTTCTCTGCGAGCGCGAGCTGCTCGATATGCAACTCCCCGCCACATTCCCAGGCAGCAAGCCCAAGGCCACCCCGTAGCACACCGCAGAATACCGGCTTGAAGAAAAGCCAGGTCGCAACCGCTAATGCCAGCAAGGCCAGCGTTCTCCATGCCGTAGGTGTTCCGGACATGGCGGGAGGGTGTTCCGGAACCTCGGAGTTTTTGTAACGGGGCGGCATGAGTAATCGATGCGTTGGAAACGAAGTATGCCCGCTCTCAGCGTGCTTGACCCGTGAAAATAATACGGGACCGCATTCTCGTTCTAAAAGATACAGGCCGCCGCACCATTTGGTACGACGGCCTGTTGTTCCCCCCAGAACAATCTTTCGATAAGCTGAACTTATAGGGTTTTGTCTCCCGCGCAAGTTCTTTTTAAAAGAAATATCGGTTATTCCCTACGCTGCCTTTGTTTTCAGCAACTTCCCCTCTCTCTAGTCTTCTTCTCAACGCATCTTCCAGAAGGGAGGGAAGCCCTCACATGTGCTCCTCATGTCCTTCGGTCACCTCTCTTTTATCATTCCATTCGAAGAGCGGCAGCAGGTGGTATGGTTGAAGCTCGGAGGGCCGGGATAAATCCGGCAACGAGCGCGGCGGCCGTCATCCATACCGGGAGCAGCGCGATGTCGCGCCATGGGTAGGCAATATCAATGCTCCATCCGAAAAAGGCCTTGTTGATCACCCACGTCAGAACCAAAGCAAGGGCTGCCCCGCTCACGATTCCCACCAGACTGGCCAACAATCCGATCAGTGAGGCCTCGGCAAGTATCACGCGCACAATCTGCCCTCGGGAGGCACCGATGGCCTTGAGCACGCCCAGCTCGCGCGTCCTCTCCATAACCAGAATGCCGAGGGTAAGCATTACACCGCCGACCGCGACGGCTATCGAAATGGTTTTGAGCAAGGCCGTTACCGCAAACGTCTGGTTGAAGATCTCCAGAATACGGGCCTTCAGGGCATGATTACTATAGCAGATGAAGGCCTCTTTACCGCCGAAGGCAGAGAAAAAAGCCGCACTAGCCTCGTCCCTAATCGTGTCGGGCGTTCCGGGTGCAAGCTCGATCGCCAGAGAGTGCACCCCTTGGGCCCCCCACACCTTGGCAAAATAATCCGCCCCGATCATCGCAATGCCTCGGTCGCGAGGTGTAATCGCGGTAGAGGTCGATCACAGGTAGCACGAGTGGCCCCTTGGGTCCGTAAAGAACCAGCGTGTCGCCGGGTCCAAGTTTCAGCCTGCGTCCCAGACTCTCCGAAAGAGCGATACCCTCGCCACGCTCCAAGGCCCTCGTTTTCTGGGCCACCTTGCCATGTAGAAAATCAATGGTGCCACGCGCTGGTCCCGAGACCACTCCGCAGAATGCCGACGGTAGGGCTGGGATGGGAAAGATCTCCGGCGCTGTTCCCGGATGGAGGACCTTCGTAGGATCGACCGCCGCCGCCTGGCGGGCGGGTATCCAGGCTGCTACCAAGGAGGCCAAGACTCCTGCTACCATTCCGGCGAGGGCTTCCAGCGGGGTGGGCCA
>CAIOJL010000070.1 GCA_903858595.1 uncultured Spartobacteria bacterium
CTCGATCTCTCAGATCTTGGGAATAGCTTTGCATGGCACCAATCCATCACAAACCCCACCAAAAAGTCTATATTCAAATCAAAAGCGCTCTAAGCATGAAGAAACCAATGATTTCTTCACTTCTTCAATCCCTGTTCTAGTGAGCCGGCATAACCGGTGAGTTCGACATAGCCAAGAGCCTTGACCGGTTTTCCGTCGAGGGTTCCTGCTCCTGCTGAGGTTCCTTCCCAGTAAGATAAATTTCCGAGTTCGCTCATCCTGAGCTCTTGATCAGCTAAGCGGGGCGTGACGATGAGATCGAGTTTTTTCGAGGGAATCTGAATCCGCCATTTGGCGGGATAGAGGCCCCCCGTCTGCGGGCTTTTCCAATGGGAGAGGCACTGGATAGAGAAATCGTTTTGATGAAGACCCGACTTCTGTCCCCCGGCATCGATCCAGGAGCCTGCGGAGGTGAGATCATACGAGCCATCCTTCTTTCTCATGCAGTAGAGCATCAGCTCCTGGCGATTATCCAGCTGGAGGCAGAACCAGTCCCATCCGATCTGATCCGGACCCAGGGAACTGGTGCTGAATTCATGATCGAACCAGCTCTCCCCGTGGACATGCGTGGTTCGATCCCCAAGGCGGATGGTGCCCGTGGTTAGCAGTCGGGTGTAGGAATAATAATGTGAGGAGTTCCCCACCACCGGCCCTTTATGACTGAGGCCGTGCTCCCCCTCCAGGATCAGGGGCTTGTCTGCTGTCACGATCAGATCGATGGAACGGTCATGCTCGCTTGCATAGAGCCGGTAACTGGCATGGGGTTCTGGCGAGAGGAATTGGATTCTCCACTCCCTCAACTTCACATTCATAGAGCCCTGATGGGCGAAGGCCTGACCGAGAGCGCCGCGGTCCGTCTTTTCACTGAAATAAAAAGCTCTGTGAGCGAGATCACTGATCGTGAAATGGCCGAAGAAAAGATCACGCGCCGCCCACTGGCTATGGGTTTGCCGGGGATGGAGAACGATGCCCTGACGGAATATCGTGAGCTGATAGCCAAAATCCGCGTGGGTTGAAGGATCATCGTCCTGAAGATTCCCTGTGAAATACCACCACTCGGTTTTGTAGTCAGGATGGGCACCGTGATCACGTGGAAATTGCCAGTCGAGAGGTTGCGTGGCCCGCTGCCAATCTCCGGCTCCAGGGGAAGCAACGGAAAATACAAAGGGGAAGAAAAAGATGGCAGGGAGCAGAGAAGCCTTCATTCCATTTTAACAGCTTGGGATATGTTACCATGCGCTGCCGTCCGTGCAGGCCAGAATCCGGAGGCAAGACTTGTCACGATGACCGTAAAGGGAAGGGTACAGAGAAAAAGCCAGGGTGTAGCCCAAGCAATCGTCCATCCAAAGAATGCGATATTGATGACATTGCTGAGCACCCAGGTAAGCGCGAGTCCGGCAGCGAGTCCGAGAGCCGAGCCCAGGCCGCCAAGCAGCGCGGCTTCCTGCAGGATCATCGATATCATCTGAAACCGGCTCGTGCCCATGGAGCGAAGGATCCCAATTTCCCGCCGCCGCTCGGCAATCATGATGATGAGATTAAGAAAGATTCCGAGGCCGGAGACTAACAGAGCCACGGCTTGGAGGAGGTAGGTCACGCGGAAAGTCTGGTCGAAAATTCGGAAGACCTGACTGCGGAGCTCTTGGTTGGAGTAGACCATATACGAGCCGAGGAGTAGGAGGGATTGTTTCAAAGTAGCCTGCACGGTTTTGCTGGAGACGCCCTTTTGGAGATAGAGAGCGAAACTATTGTACGAGAGATCATGCCAATGTTTCTGATAAGTTTGACTATCGATCATCACAACTCCGAGATCGCTGGTGTAATCTTGAAAAACTCCGATAACCGTGAAGGGAAGGATTCCTGCCGGTGTGGAGAGAGAGAGAGTTTCCCCCTCATGGAAGCCGAATTTGCGAGCAAAGGGTTCACTGATGCAGACTTGGTCTTGATTCGCTGCCCGCCTGAAAATTGTGCTCCCTTGGCCATGATGAAAGCGCAGGAGATTGTGACTGGCCGCGACGGGGAATCGGATTGCGCTTAGCTTGAAGGGGCTGCCGTGGAGCGTCAGTTCCAGCTCTCTGTAAGTATCGTAGGTTTCCAGTCCGGAAAGATTTCGGATGATATGTTCGACTTCCGGACGAACAAGTTTGCGGGTGCCTGCCCGGAAATTGGCGGAGTCGGTGATGAAGAGATCGGCTTTCACCGTTTCGTTTAGCCATTGATTGACCGTGGTGCGGAAGCTGAAAATCATGACCGAGACACCGACCAGCATGGCAATGGCTGTTACAAGGGCGGCAATGGTAATGGAGTTTCGATGGAGCGAAGACCCAAAGGTTCTCAGAGCAACGCGGGAGATAATATTGCGAGGGCGTAGGCAACGGGTGATCCATCGGATGGAAGTCGGTACGCAGAGAGCAAACGTCAGCAGGGTAAAGAGAGCCGTGCCGAAGCTCAGCCAATGTGAGCCTCCGGCAAGGCTGGCCCAGCCAAGGCACAATGCAAGAAGGGCCGAGAGGAGCGCCAAGAAAAGTAAACGGGGGGTCCGTTGCTGAAAGGAAACTTCTAGATATCCTACTTGGAGAGCCTGAACGGGAGGAATGAGTGCCGCTTCCCGAGCAGGAAACCAGGCTGCCAGGATGACGGCACCCAGGCCCAGTGCAGCCGTCCCAAGAAGACTCAGGGGGGAGACGAAAATCTCACGGATACTGAGCAGCAGATAGAGCGAGGTAATGGTCTCCGAGACCTGACCGATCAGAAGCTCCGCGAGTCCGAGACCTCCAAGGATTCCAAGAACGAGACCAAGGATTCCGAGAACAAGCGCCTCGCAGATAAAAAAGAGCTGCACTTGAATAGCCTGCAAGCCTAGCGCCCGAAGGATTCCAATCTCGGAGCGTCGCCGCATCACAGCGGTGGAGACCGTGTTGTAGATAAGGAACATTCCTACTAGCAGCGAGACGAGAGACAGGGAGGTGAGATTGAGTTCAAAGGCTCCCAGCATTTTATCCACCTGTTTTCCGCGACGATCCGGGGCCTGAACAAGGACATCACTGGGAACAAGAGTACGGATTTCCTGGGCAATCCAATCCAAGTCCTGATCCGGAGCGATCTGACAACTAATGCGGGAGAGATGACCGGACATGCCGAAATTTTCCTGGGCATTAGCGATGTCCATCATGGCAATGTGATCGTTGACCCCGACCGCATCCTCGTTGAAGGCGATGAGGAAAGTAACTTTGAATGGACGGACGCCCGAATCCGTTTGGAGGAGAAGAGGGTCGCCTAGTCTGACATGGAGACGGGCGGCCATGGATTCTGTCAGGGCAAGTGCCGACGGGTTTTCTAGAAAGGAGAGGGGGTCTATGGCGTGCCCGTTTTGTTTCAGTGTGAAGGTGCGAAAGGGGCCATTTGAAAAAGGATCCAGCCCGATAATTTGGAGATACTCATCCGGCACTGAAACCGGTGTGGCGACGGTCTCCACAAGCGGTGTCGCGGCCGCAATGCCCTTCAAGGAACGGATCTTCGGATAAATCGTCTCGTCAAAGGGGAGGCCGTTTCCGACAAGTTCCAGATTTGCTTTTCCGGAAACGATGTCAATCGAAGCGCGGAAGGATTGGAGCGCGCTGTGATTCACAGCTTGGACGCTGACAAAGATGGCTACCCCGAGAGCGATCCCAAAAACGTTGAGAAAAGAGAGAAGCTTATGACGGGAAAAATAACGGAACGAATGATGGCAGAATAAAAGAAACATCGGGCACCCTCAGATCAGAAGATTTCCATCCCTCATGGCAAGGCAGCGATCCGCATTGGCGGCGATCTCGGTGCTGTGAGTGACCATGATGATGGTGGTACCATGCTCCCGGCCCAGCTCGCGCAGGAGGGAAATCACATTACGGCTACTTTCCGAATCGAGGTTTCCCGTGGGTTCATCAGCAAGCAATACTGTGGGATTCCCGATTAAGGCCCTCGCGAGCGCTATCCTCTGCATTTCGCCTCCGGAGAGCTGATGGATTTTTTTGTCAGCTTTTTGGCTGAGCCCCACTTCGGCGAGTAATTGTGTTGTTCTGGCTCGCACTGCTGGAGCTGACTGTCCCTGAAGTAAGGCGGGGAGCTGGATGTTTTCCTCCGCCGTGAGTGTTGGAAGAAGATTGAAAAACTGAAAGATGATTCCAATCGTGTCACGACGCAGCCGGGTGAGCTGCTGGTCGTTCATTTGATGAATTGCATTTTCGCCCAAAAAGATTTCGCCGGAGTCCATCTGGTCGAATCCGCCAAGAAGATGCAGGAGGGTGCTTTTTCCGCAGCCGCTTGGACCCATCAGGGCAAGAAACTCCCCCTGCTGAATTTTTAGCGATACTCCTCGCAGAACCTCAACGCGGCACTCCGGCGGGCCGTAGCTTTTTCTGACATCATTGATAGAGATCATATTTTTGTAGTTATCGCTTGGGAGGCGCAGCACATGGACCGGCTTTAAAAGCGCATCAGACTTTCTTCAGCATCACTGCGGCCCATTTGCCACGTTTGAGGGTCTTGATGGGGTTTAGCACAGAGAAAGTCTTAAGGATGGCTTTTTCTTCCACGGCCAAGATGCCGGAGAGAATAAGTATGCCGTCGGGTTTGATGGCTTTGAGGATCATCGGGGCGGCCGCGGTGAGGATGGTTGAGTAGAGATTCGCCGTGATGATATCATAGGAACCACCCATCTCACGGGCTTTCCACTGGAGGACGTCCGCTTTGAGGAAGCGGGATGCGGGCAGTTTGTTGAGCTTGGCATTCTCCTTGGAGATGCGGACGCAGGCTGGATCAAAGTCACAGCCCAGAACTTTCCCAGCGCCAAGTGTTTCGGCGGCAAGGGCCAGGATCCCGGATCCACAACCGAGGTCAAGCAGCGACCAAGGCTTACCAACTGCGCGCAGGGGAGCGCTAGCCTCGACGAGAAGCTGGAGACAGCGGGTCGTGGTGGCATGGTCTCCGGTACCAAAGGCCATGCCGCTGGGAATGAGCAGGGGCAGACCTTTTCCGCTGACCCTTTCCTTGGTGAAGAGAGCCTTGTCGCGATAGATGCGAAGCATACCGCTGATGCGGAGAGGGTCGATTATCTGGGAGGCAGGAGGCTGCCATCCCTTGGCATCGAAGAGACGTAGGGTTCCGCCAAAAGCTTTGATCAGCTTCTTGCCGTTGGCGGCGTCGGTGTAGAGATCGAGCTTGATCGAACGGGAGGCGGGGAATTTCTTGATGACCAGATTTTGTTCCCCGGCAAAGCGAAGTCGCTCCACCCAAGCATCCTCCCATTTGACGGAGGAAAGACGTGTCCAGAGATGGGTGATTGGCATGGTGTAAAAGGATAAAGGATGAACCAAGCTCGTGGGAACGAGCGCGGAAGACAACGACAGAGTCGTTGTTCGAGGGGTGGCACCGTCCGCTTGGTGGCGGATACCATCAAACTTGAAAGCTGAATCTAGCCGCTTGTCGGTTTTGTGCTTTTTTTGTGGCTAAAGGTTTTTCAGATACCACCTAACGCTGATTTCGTGCGTTCCTGATTTTTGAAATGCTGATAAAGCTCATTTTTAGATGGATTTCTACCAACGCTTCCTTCGCCCGATCTTCTTTGCCCTGGATGCCGAGCAGGCCCATGACGTTGTGATGAGCCTGCTGGAGGCTGGATCACAGTATCCCGGTCTTATCCGTTTGACCGCAGGTAAGCCGATGCCGAAGTCTCCTCGCACGGTGGCGGGGATCGAGTTTCCGAATCCGATCGGACTTGCGGCCGGGATGGATAAGAACGGAATCGCTCTTCCCGCATGGGAGGCATTGGGATTCGGTTTCATGGAGATCGGCACAATTACCGCGCTGCCACAGCCCGGTAACCCGAAGCCTCGTCTTTTCCGCTATCCCGAGCAGCAAGCCCTGATCAACCGGCTGGGATTCAACAACGAGGGAGCCGAGTCGGTAGCGACCCGTCTTGAGGGACTTCGCTCCGCAGGTCGCTGGCCGCGCATTCCCGTGGGTCTGAACGTCGGCAAGTCGAAAGTGGCGCCCGCCGAGAAGGCCCATGATGATTATCTGGCCTCCTTCAAGCGTCTGCATGGTCTGGGTGATTATTTCGTGATCAATGTCAGCTCGCCGAACACGCCGGGTCTGCGTGATCTGCAATCGACCGAGGCTCTGAGCCGGATCATCCACACCCTGCGCGATTGGGAGGGGACCCCGCATTGCCCGCTCTTTGTGAAGGTAGCACCCGATCTCGCAGAGGAGGATCTGATCGCGATCGTCCAGCTTGCCGAATCGGAGCAACTCGCTGGCCTGATCGCCACCAATACGACCCTCGATCACTCCCTGATTCCGCATTCACAAGATCAGACAGGAGGGCTGAGCGGAGCTCTTGTTCGTACCCGCTCTCTGGCGGCATTGCGCACGATCCGTCAGCAGACGATACTGCCGGTGATCGCCTGTGGTGGAATCAGTGATTCCGAGAGCGCCAAGGAGCGTCTCGATGCCGGGGCCGACCTCCTGCAGGTCTACACCGCTTTAATTTACAGCGGTCCGAGCATGTTAAGACGTCTTATGTAGAAGGATTAATCACATGGAGGCTTTTGCGGCCGATGTGTTACCTATGTCCTGACCCGTGCCCCGTGCCCATGGTACTTCATACTTCATACTTCAACTTTCATCCTTTAGCCCTTTAGCCTTTAGCCATGTCCAATATCCACATCGCGCGCAACCACCAGTCCCTAGGCTCGTTCAGCGAAGAGGCGGTCAGGGAATGCATTCATTCCGGACGCTTCATGGCGAGTGATCTCGCGTGGCGTGAAGGAATGGCCGAATGGAAGCCTCTCGGCGAAATGGCTCCGCAATGGGGCATGGAGCTCCCGCCGCCAGCACTTGTTCCAGCAGGTATGGATGAGACGCCCTTCGAGGCACTGCCGGTCGAAGGCAACAGCCCCGCTTGGGAGGAGCGTGAGAGGCTCGGCTTTTTCGCCGCTTTCGCGCAGACGATCGGCGATGTGCTTTTACGGCCGACGCAGACCTTCGCGACCATGAAGCAGACGGGGGGTCTGGCCAATCCGCTGCTCTATTTTGTGCTGCTGAGCAGCGCCATGTTCGCCGTTTCCGCCTTCTACCAGATCGCGATGACAACCATGAATATCGCGCTTTTTTCCTCGAAGATCGCTCATGCCACCGGCCTCCCTGCGGGATCCTCGTTCTCCGTGTCGCTGATCGGATCGGTGCTCCTCTCCCCGGCGCTCTATGTCGTGAGCGCCTTCATTTCCTCGGGTATCACCCATCTCTGCCTGAAGTTGCTGGGAGGTGCCCATCGGCCATTCGAAACCACCTTCCGAGTCATCTGCTACGCTCAGGCCAGCGCTGCAGTGCTCAACATCATCCCGATCTGCGGCGGCCTGATCGGCATGATTTGGGGCGCTTATGCCATTATCATCGGATTGAAGGAAGCCCAGCGCACCGAGGGTTGGAGGGCGACGCTCGCCATCACCCTCCCGGGTTTACTCTGCTGTGGAATCCTTCTTCTGCTGGGAACGGCGGCTGGATTCGGCATTGCCGAGTTAAGCCATCAGATGGGCGGCGGTATGCCGACGCTGCCTAAGCTTCCATAAAGACTTGAGGGTCTTTTGGAGGCCTCTCCTGCCAGGAGAGCACGATCCGGAGCTGACTTGGGGTTTGGTTATCGCGCTCGTTGGCATCCTGGCACTCGGCTGGCTTATCAGCGGACTCCCCACGCCTCTTTGTCCGCTCCATGCAGTCACCGGTCTGCCTTGCCCCACCTGCGGCATGACTCGGGGGCTTGGCTGTCTGCTGCAGGGGAATGTGAAGGCGGGCATCCTTTTCAACCCACTCGGGATGGCTCTCGTTTTTGGGATAACTCTCTATCTCACGTATTGCGTCGTGGTTGTCTCCGCGAGACTGCCCCGTCTTCGTTGGGAGCCACTCTCCAAAATGACCGCGCTTACTGTGCGCATCGGAGTGTTGCTACTGATCGCGGGGAACTGGATCTACCTGATCGTCAGGGAACGGGCGCTGGGTGGCTTGTAAGAGTTGGGTGCTACCAATGACTCGAAGAAAGGGGCCATTCAGTAAGGGGACTTTCCCCCGTTTTAGAGCGTTTTTGAATTAGGTGTAAACATAACCTGAGGCATCGAAGTAGTTAGAACACTCCTGAGGGGAAGTGGCGTCGAGGATTGAAGCGATGGCTTTAATAAGCGCGTCGAAGGAGCGCTCTGCAGCTCTTCGGAGCA
>CAIOJL010000071.1 GCA_903858595.1 uncultured Spartobacteria bacterium
CCGGTCCACCTGGCCCGAATCCTGGAGGCCCGCCACCGCTAAACATTTTTTTGAGTTCAACTTGAGCTTGCTTCCATTCCTCGCCATCGAGTGAACCATCCGAGTTCTCGTCAAATCGTACCAGTGGCGGAGGGACAAAGCCTGGCGGGGGAGGAGGGAGTTCTCCATCGCCAAACGGCATTGTCGCGGCACCTGGGCGGCCCATATTGGATGAAAGCGCATCACGAGTGAGGATGTAAACGGGTCCAAACGTGAACATTCCGATGACTAGAGGTATACCGATGCGATACCAGCGTTTTTTCAGATAGGTTGCGGTCCCATATTTCTCAAGCATCATCCGGCCAAAGAATCCAGATATCAGAAAAAATAATGGCATACGGAAACTGTGTAGCCAATCTCCTAAATAACGTGAGGAATCATCTTGGCCCATCGGTCCTGTGCCAGGAGTCCCTCCTACCATCATCCCGAACACAAGACTGTGGTATAACACCCCTAAAAGCATGGCCACGGCCCTGAGACTATCCAGACCATGGAATCGCTGAGAATCGATCGATTTTGAAGTCATGGGAAGCTCTCTGGTCGGGTGTGGTCATTTTGGGTGTGACCAAGGACCACAAAGGGATGTCTATCTTGTGGCGTTTGAGTATCGAGACGTGAGCGGCCTACAACGACCATGCCACGCGGCGGTGGAGTCTGTACGGAGTTCAGATTGCTAGCGGTTGAGAGGACATAGATGGGACGCTGCTTGATTTCTTCATAGATTCGCGCAACGTAATCCCCGATCAATCCAAGCGCGATCAGGATTGCACCCGAGAAAACCATCTGGATACAGACGAGAGAACTCCAGCCACGCACCGTGGTCTTGAGGATGAATGCTTCATAAATGACCCAGGCGGAATAGAGTAAGCCGAGGCACGCGAGTAATAGCCCGGCTACCAAGCTCAGCTTGAGGGGAATTGCCGAGAACGATGAGATGGCGGTCCAAGCAAAGCGGGCCATTTTCCATGCGGGATACTTGGTGGTTCCCGCAACTCTTGCCGGTCGAGAGAAAGGTATGACGGCTTCCCGTAGGCCTAGCCAGGCGACCATTCCCCTCATGAATCGATGCTGCTCACGAAGCCGACCGATGGCAGTTACTGCCTCTCTGCTAAAGAGCCGAAAGTCACCCACCTCAGATACCAGACGTTCATCCACGGCCCGTTTCATCAAACTGTAAAAGAGAGAGGCCGTAACTCGTTTGAATAGAGATTCACCGGTCCGTTCAACGCGCTGGGCAGAAACTACATCGTACCCTTGCTCGTAAAGCGACAACATCTTGGGGATAAGTTCGGGCGGATCCTGTAGATCTGCGTCCATCACCACCACAGCGTCTCCTGCGGCGAAGTCGAGGCCTGCCGTGATCGCTGCCTGATGGCCGAAGTTGCGGCTGAATCCAAGAACCTTGATCCTGGTGTCTGATTCTGCCTCCCTGAGCAGTAAGAAACGAGTCTTATCTTGACTGCCATCATCAACGAATAGAATTTCATGTTCGCAGGAGAGTGTCGCAAGCGTCTTCTGCACAGCAGTAAACAGCGATGGAAGGGATTCTTCTTCGTTATAGACTGGAATCACAATCGATAAAAGCATAGTGATATCTCCATGATGTATTGATCCAATACCTATCGAGATCGAGGCATGCAATCACCGAGTTTATCTACTGGGCGGAGTCAGGCCCTTTTCGGGTCGGCAGTCATAGAGTTGTCTCGACTCGCCGAAGCCCGGGAATTTCCTGAATGCTTCCTGATTTCCATTGGCTTGGTCAGGGCTATTTTCAAAACCGTGGCGTTCTTCATCGTTCCATAAAGATCGGTCAACCTTCTTGCCCGATTCTTGTACCCAGTTCAGTAATTCCAGGTTACTCTTGGCGGTGCCCGGACCTCCCATTCCAGGTGGTCCCCCGGGCGGCCCGCCGCCTAGGAGGATGAAACGCAACTGGCCTTCACGCACCATCATCATGAGGTCTCCGAGGCTCAAGACCGGGTCCGCTCCCATGAAACCACCCATGGAGACAGCGTTCAGTCCCTTGTCGATGATTAGTGAGGAGACCTCCATTGAGGAGGGAGCCGCCACCAAGATCCTCTCGCCATCATGGTTTGCTTCCAGAAAGGCCGCTAGTCGCTCGGATTCAGCGTGATTCATCCCGAATGGCGGCATCCCGGCCATGCCACCAGGACTGCCGGTCAGTACAGATGGATCTGCTGCAGGCATCACGCCATTCCCAGGTGCGATAACG
>CAIOJL010000072.1 GCA_903858595.1 uncultured Spartobacteria bacterium
CTGCCCTCCTCGCTTCTGCGAACTGGCACTCCAAGAACTTCGCCGATCATTGTTTCTTCCAAACTTACTGCTACAGGATATTCCCGCATGAGAGCAGCGTGGGGGTTGTGATATTCGTGGATCTCCCATCCGGTCTCATTACTCGAAACAACCGACATTCTCTCTTCACGATCCCGCAGTCGCACAAAGGCCTTTATTCTCTCCGTTACTTCCAGAGAAGAGATCATCGCTTGGTAGCGCTCGGCCTCGCCGCGGTAATGGAGAGCCAGTAGCTTCTGTGAGGCGGAAGAGCCAAAGAGTTTTCCCATATCGCGCAGCAGTCCCAATGCCAGCCCAAGACCTGGTTCCGCAAAGAGTCGCTCGCCGGATTCCGTCAGCCTGTAGAACAACAGTGGGCGCCCCTGCGGAGCAGGCTGCCTCCATGTGGTCAGATATTTCTCGGAGGCGAGAGTCACGCAATGCGCCTTCACCCCCATGTAGCTCATGCCCAATTCGGCCGCAATCTGCTTCACACCAAGACCGTTCGCGGAGCGCTTGATAAGATCCAACACAGCCAGACGGGCCCCCTGTCCTGCGCCGAAGACAAGACTCTTCCTCATCAGAACAATTCCGCCTGGGCTGAGGCGTGGGGAATGGGAGATGAGGGATAGGAAATGGGGGATTTAAGTTGGGTGGCAGATGCTTCTCTCTCTACCTCGGTGGTCAGCGAACGGAACTCGCAATAACGCAGCGCCTCGATCAGCTCAGGATAACGCGGACAGAGCTTCATCCCGCTAATCGGAAGCGGCAACGGCAGATCCAGATCGAGAGCCACCATCTCCCTATTCTGAAGAATTAAAGCGCGGGAGGCTTCGATCTTCTCGCCTACCTTAGGGTCAAGATCTTTGCCCTCCAGGATGTGATCGAGCGATTCGTACTCATTGATCCATTTGGCAGCGGTCTTGGCTCCGACACCGGGAACTCCGGCAATGTTATCCGCCGAATCTCCCGTCAGGGCCAGCACATCGGCGATCAGCCCCGGATCGACACCCCACTTGGCTTTCACCTCAGGGACTCCCAGCAGCTTGAACCCCCCATTCCCCTCGCCCACATCTGTCTTTGCTGTCGAGTAGATCGAGACCCCATCGCGAACCATCTGGAGGATGTCCTTGTCATTGGTAGCCACCACGCACTCCATTCCGGAACGGCGAGCCTCCATAACATAGGAAGCGATCAGATCATCAGCCTCGTGGTTCTCAAGAAAGACGCTGGCAACTCCGAGTAGGGGAACGATTCTCTGGATCGGCTCCTGCTGTACTTCCAGGTCATCAGGCATCTCATCACGATGCTGCTTGTACTCGGGCTGGAGCTGTGTACGTCGCTCAGGAAGGCCGGCATCCCAGACGACAGCCGCGTAGTCGGGCTTCAGATCCGAGAGCATCCGCCTCAAGGCCTTCACGAATCCATAGATGGCGTTGATCGGTTCACCCTTCGAGTTCGTCAGGCTGCGGATAGCAAAGAAGGATCTGTAGAGATAGTAATGTCCATCTACGAGAAGGATGCGGCGACTGCCGCTTGGCTGAACACTCTCCCTCGGGGAATTAATCATGGATTTTTATTGATCTTCGGAGCCAGTTCACCAACCGAAGGATTCATAGGAGTACGAAAGCAGAAAAGGGGGGTGTTTCAATTCAAAATGAAATGAAGTTTGTTCGAAATCAGCTCTTCCTTCTTCCTATGAGGCTGGCCATCCGTTAATCCGAGTAGATGTGGCACCTCACTCTCCCTTGGTGGGAATTCGTCCTTCGCGGCCTGATCGTTTACCTCTTTCTGATTCTAATCCTGCGTCTGACCGGAAAGCGTCAGATCGGGCAGATGAGTCCCTTCGATCTGGTTCTCTTGCTGATGCTCAGCAACGCGGTGCAAAACTCCACGAACGGCGGAGACAACTCCGTCGCTGCGGGACTCATCCTCTCAATCACGCTGGTCGCCGCCAACTGGATCACGGGTTACATCACGTACCGAAGTAAATCGGCGGAACGCCTCATCGAAGGCGCTCCACAGATCCTGCTCCATAACGGTGTGCTCTATGAGAAAGCCATGAAGGATGCTCAACTCACGAAGGAAGAGCTGATGTCGGCCCTGCGCGCCGAAGGGTATTCCGACTTAGGGGATGTCCGCGCAGCGATCCTTGAAAACGATGGTTCTATCAGTGTGATTCCCCATCCTCAGTCTAACTCTAACACTCTGCCTCAACCTCAAAAACTGCCATGAGCTCCCCCTCCTCTTTTTCACCACTTCATTTCCTGCGCAGAGAGTGGGTGCTGTTCACTAGCTATGGAACCATGCTCGCCTTCCTGACTCTTGGGAAAGCATGGCTTGGAACCAATCCCGGCGTTGGTTTCGGATGGATCCTTTTTCTCTGGCTCTTTGCCGCGATGCTCTCCTCCTCCTTTGCCGTGGTGCGGCTTGCCGATCATCTGGCGGAAGAACTTAAGGAGCCCCTTGGCACGCTGATCCTCACACTTTCGGTCACCAGTATTGAGGTGATGATGATCTCGGCCCTGATGCTCAATGGTGATAATCCCGCATTGGCTCGAGATACGATGTTCTCCGTGGTGATGGTGGTCCTCGGAGGCCTGCTTGGTTTGGCACTCCTGATCGGAGGTCTGAAATTCGGAGAGCAGAACTTCAACCTCAAGGGAGTGAATTCCTTCCTCGGTCTGATTCTTCCGCTTTCGTTTCTCTGCTTGGTTCTTCCAAATTTTACAAAGACAGGCGGTTTGGGGATGTTCTCCCCCCTTCATGCCATATGCTTGATGCTTCTCTCCTTGACTATTTACGGCGTTTTTCTTGCCGTGCAGACAAGCCGGCACCGAGAGTTCTTCAACGAGAAGGGATGGAGCCCTTCGGATTCCGAGTCCGAGGAACCCAAGGGCTCGATTGGCCGGGAAGCGCTCTTATTGATCCTTCATCTGATTCCTATCGTTCTGCTCTCCAAACAAATGGCCCATCTCCTGGATTATAGGGTTCATCATGGTGGGCTACCGCTCGACTTGGTCGGTCTCATCGTGGCGATTCTGATTCTGGCTCCCGAGGGTCTTGCCGCCATCCAGTCGGCATCACGGAACCAGATGCAGCGCTCCGTGAATGTCTTGCTCGGATCCGTCTTGGCAACGATCAGCCTCACCATACCAGCTGCTCTGGCCATCAGCCTGATCTATGAAAAACCACTACTCCTAGGGCTTTCACCTTCCTATATAACGTTGCTCGCGGTCACTCTAGGGAGCTGCATCGTCACCTTCGGCCAAGGACAGACGAATATCCTGCAGGGATTTGTCCACCTCCTCCTCTTTGTCGCCTATATCGTCCTCATGTTCGACTAGAACGGGATCTAACGACAAGAAACGAAGGTCGAGGGCTTGTTATTGGGCAGACTCCCACCGAACCGAAACACCCACCCACTCGGTCTGAGGCAGGATGAACTTGCGAATGGTGACTTCAATCCATCGCAAGCTGAACTCAATGAGTAATAACTCAGCTAACTCATCGGCAAGCCTCTCGATTAACTTGCGGTGACATGCCGTGGAAATCTCTTCAACCCTCAGGCTCACCGCATGGTAGTCGATTGTCTGGGTAATATCGTCGTGGAGTGACTCAGGTTGATCCTTTGCGGCAAATTGCAGATCAATCAAAAGGCGCTGGGCGACGGCTCTCTCTTCCTCCGGCAGACCCACATGAGCCATGATCTCTAGCCCCCGGATAGCAATGATACGTTCCGTACTCATGGCTTCCTCACAAAATGAATTTGATATCCCTGATGATCTTTTCACCAAACTGCTCCCGAAGCTTCGCAATAATCTGGGGCTTCCACGTGCGGTCGAGTTCGTAGCGGACACTAGGCTGAATGACTCGGATCATGAGTGTGCCGGCTACCAGACGCTCCGGCTGGGAATGATTGGCGATAAATTCCCCTACAATGCCAACCCAGGCCGCTGTGATATCGGCCTCCCTGATGCGGATATCAAGTCCGAGCTTAGGAAGAAGTTTCCCTAGCACATCTCCGATGGTAGTCGCTCGATCAGGACGAGTATCCTCTGGCAGCCCCCTCCATTCGAATTTTACCCTCTTGGCAGGAGACCACTTTTGGGGATAGCGACCGAAAAAATCATCTGCACCATGTCGAGGTGCGGCCATCGTTTTTACTGACTAAGCGTTGTTGCCGATCGCCTCGACAGGGCAGCCTTCCATGGCCTCTTTGCAGAGCGCCTCCTCTTCAGGAGTCTCGGGCTGCTTGAAGACATAGGAGTGTCCCCCATCTTCGTTACGCTTGAAGTTGGCAGGGGCGGTCTCGCGGCAAAGATCGCAATCGATGCACTGGTCGTCGCAGTAGTAGGCGCCTGCCACATTCTCGGGATACTTGTTGGATACGTTAGCCATAGTGAGAAAAGGTTAAAAGCGCCTGACCCGATTGCAACGGTTTTTTTCACGCCGCGTTGCCAAAACCTGTGGATTTGTCAGAATCCTCCTATGAGCGATTCCGCCACTTCCCTCCCACCTATCCTCCCGACCGAGGGCCGACATGTCCTCCATCTCTTTTACAGCATGGAGCAGGAGCCCTGGTCCTATCTAGAGGCCGCCGATCGGCGCAAAAGGCGCGATGGGCTTGCGAAAATCGTCAGGGAGACCCAGGCCCTACCTGATACCCAGCTCCTTCCCTACAGCGTCGTGGGTCCGAAGGCGGACTTAGGATTCATGCTAGTCACTCCGGATCTCCAGGTGGCCGACCGTTGTTCTAAACTACTCGGCGAAGGGCTCGGGGCCGGAATGTTAACTCCTACCTTCTCCTACTTCTCAATGACCGAGAGAAGCGAGTATATGACCTCTGAGGCGGAATTCAGCGAGGAACTCAAGGCGGAGGGGATCGACCCATCGAGTCCTGAGTTTGCCACGAAGATCGCCGAATTCCATGACCGCATGGAAAAGTACATGCGTCGCCGCGTGGTTCCCGAGATTCCCGATGCACAGGAGTGGCCTGTCTTCTGCTTCTACCCGATGTCCAAGCGCCGTCAGCCTCAGCTAAATTGGTACGGGCTGCCCTTTGAGGACCGGAAGCGACTCATGGCAGGCCATGCCAAAATCGGGCGGACCTATTCGGGGCGCGTTCTTCAGCTCATCACCGGTTCGACCGGTCTGGATGACATGGAATGGGGCGTCACCCTCTTCGCGAAGACAACCAGCGAGATCAAGGCGATCGTCTACGAGATGCGCTTCGACGTGGTGAGCTCTCACTATGCGGAGTTCGGCGAGTTCTTCATCGGGATCCGGATGGACATTCCCGATCTCTGCAACCGGCTGAATCTGTGACCTTATCTTCCCAGAACTCGACTCTGGATACTGATCTGGCAGCAAAGGAAGTCCTCCTTGAGGGGATTCTGTCCCGGCATGCTCCCCTGCTGATTGCCTATTCGGGAGGCGTCGACAGCACGCTGCTACTGGCAATCGCCCATCGAACGCTGGGCAATCAAGTCACCGCTATCATCGCCGACTCTCCCAGCCTGCCCCGTGCTTCGTTGAATGAAGCCGTCCGAGTAGCGAAGGAAATGGGCGCTCAATTGGAGTTGGTAGCCACCACGGAACTGGATGATCCACGCTATGCCGAGAATCCGATGAGCCGCTGCTACTTCTGCAAAGCCGAGCTCTTCACACGGATGGATCAAGTCGCCCGAGAACGCGGGTTTGTTACGATCGCTTACGGGGAGAATGCCGATGACCCTGCCCACCTAAGGCCGGGCTCGCAGGCGGCAGCAGAGTTCTCCGTGATCGCCCCATTGAAAAAGGCAGGCCTCACCAAGGCCGAAGTCCGTGCACTTTCTCGAAAGCTGGGTTTACCGACTGCTGATGCACCAGCTCAGCCGTGTCTCAGTTCACGTATCCCCCATGGCACACGAGTGACCAGTGAGGCGCTCGATTATGTGGAACGGGGTGAGGCGATCGTGCATCAGTTCGGATTCAAGGTCTTCCGCGTCCGCTACGTGCCGCTGGAAGGAATTGATCGTCCGGGCGCCAAGGTGCAGGTCTCTTCCGAGGAAATGCCCAAGCTTGAATCAACCCGCAGCACACTCATCGCAGCCCTTTCGGCTAGTGGCTTCAGTCGTGTCGAGATCGATCCCGAGCCACTGAAGAGATAATCAGGGAATAATTCACAGGGATGAAGGGGGTGAAGGTGATCAGAATCATGATGCCTGATCTTTCCATTCATTTCATCCCTTCATCCCAGTGAGTTTTAAACCCAAAATTTGCGATAGCCAGAAGATAACAGTGTAGTGAGCATCACCTATATGGTGAGCCCGCAATACGAGATTGAGTACAGTGGCGAGAAGGTGACGGCATGGGGAGGGATGAGGTTGATGAAGGAAGTCCTTGA
>CAIOJL010000073.1 GCA_903858595.1 uncultured Spartobacteria bacterium
ACTTCCGGGTACGGAAACACTCGCTGTGAACGCGCTTCCTAATACAGTGCCGTTTTCCGCTATGGTGCTGGAGCAGGGAAACAAAGCCGACCAACACTCACACCTGCCACTGCGAGAGGATGGGTTTTCCGGAATCAGTGCAAAGGCAGGCCAACAGGCTGGTGCAGGAGTAGGAACCAACTTCAGTAACATCGATGATCTGCTGGCCGGTACGGCCTCCCTTACCCAGGAAACGGCACCCATTCTGATGCCGACAGATCTGCTGTTTGAATACGACTCCGACACATTGAGAAAAGAAGCAACCCAAGCGCTTTTAAAACTTGGTGCGCTGATCAGAAGAAATGCACAGGCATCCTTTCGCATTGAGGGACACACCGATTCCTTTGGAAGTGAGTCCTATAACGATCAGCTGAGTCTTCGGAGAGCGGAAGCCGTAAAAACTTGGCTTCTCCAGAACGCCGGTTTGGATACTCGTCAAATAACAACGGCAGGTTTTGGAAAGAGACACATCTTGGCACCTTCAACCGGGAGTGTGACCGAACAGCAGATCAACAGACGTGTCGAAATTGTCATCACAACGCACTGACAAAGAAAACACCCTATGGAAGGCATTATCCCTCTCTCGGAACATCGAGCGCGCATTCAGGAGGAAGTCGCGCGAAAGCTCGCGGATGTCCTTGAAGGGGAAAAGGAGCTCCCCATAACAAAGCTGCAATCCTTCCTTAAAAAGGAAGAGCACAGACTGAAGATCTGGCACAAAGGCGGGGGAGGCGGAAAGGAAATTGCAGGCCGTAGAACAGAAATCGTGGATATCCTCGTGCGGGAGATTTTTCAATTTGCGACCAGTAAGGAACTAGGAGAAAAAGAGCTCCCCGGATTTCTGGTGAGTGCGTTCGGTGGGTACGGGAGGAGGGAATTGAATCCCTTCAGTGACGTGGACATCACATTTCTTCATGTGGGAAACAAACCGACCGAGGTGATGGAGAGGATCATCTCCATATGTCTTATGGCTCTTTGGGACCTTGGGTTCAAGGTGGGTCACGCCACGCGGTCGGTACAGGGAGCTCTGAGTCAGGCAAACGCCGACATGATGACCAAGACGGCAATGCTGGAAAGCCGCTGGCTGGCAGGAGACAAAAAATTGTTTCAGGAATTTAGGAGTCAGTTCGAGACCGTCTGCGTCAAGGGGAAGGAGAAGGATTACATCACCTTCCGGATGGATAATCTCAAGGAACTACGGACCAAATACGGGACAAGCGTGTTCATGCAGGAGCCGAACATCAAGTCGGGCTGCGGTGGCCTGCGCGACTATCAGAATCTTCTTTGGACGGGGATGTTCCATTCCGGTGCCTACACAACAAAAAAGCTCGTGGAGGAAAAAATCCTGCGAGAGAGAGAGCGCAAGTCCTTGGAAGAAGCTCACGACTTTCTGCTTCGGATACGCACGGAAATGCACTACCAGACCGGGCGCGCATCAGAGCAGCTAACCCTGCAGCTCCAGGGAAAGGTCGCCACAGCCCTTGGCTATCCGGAGAAAAACATCCTCCGCCGCTGCGAGGCATTCATGAGGGACTATTACAGCCACACTCGTGCGGTTCACCTTATCAGCTCTCTGGCGCTCGGACGAATTCGCGAGCAACAGGGAAGCCGCATGAACCTGCTGAGCAAGCTCCTCGGCAGACAGGCGAATGTGGACGAAATGGAGATTAGGAACGGGGAACTCTTTCCTAAAGCCAGAGATATTTTCAACCGTGAGCCGGCACGCCTCATGAGGGCTTTCCAGATCGCGCAGACCCGAAACGTGAATTTCTCTGCAGAGTTGGAGGATCTAGTGAAACGGAGGCTGAAGCTGGTGGACCGCATCTTTCAGTACAACAAGGAGAACCGCGCTGTCTTTCTTTCCATCCTCTCGAGGAAGGGAGAGGTCGGGCGCAGCCTTCGACTCATGCATAATCTCGGTTTCTTGGGTAAGTATCTGCCGGAGTTCGAGCCGCTTACCTGTCTCGTGCAGCATGAGTTCTTCCACCGGTACACCGCCGACGAGCACACGCTGCTCTGCATCGATAAGATCGATGCGCTTCTCTTAACCAAGGAGAAGAAGCTAGCCCGGTACCGAGAAATCTTCCGGAACTTCGAGGACCCCGCAATCCTCTACCTTGCCATGCTGCTTCATGACACAGGTAAGGCAGCCAACACCCAACATCACGAGGAGGCCAGCGCCCTGGCAGCCCAGCGGGTAGCCAGAAGGCTGCAGCTCAACCCGGCGAGGAAGAAAATGCTGATCACGCTCGTCGACAACCACGGGGAAATGAGCGGAACCGCGCGCAGTAGGAATGTCGATGACCCTGCGACGGTGAAGGAATTCTCCGAAATCATCCGAGATCCCGTCACTCTCGATGCGCTTATGGTGATCACTCTTGCCGACGGCATGGGGACAAGCGACGAGGGTTGGAGCGACTGGAAGGAACAGATGGTCTGGTCCCTGTACCACCAGACTCGGGGATTGCTCACTAACGGCGCTGGATTCCGCGAAGAGCAGCGACAGCGCCGGGAAGAGCTGTGCCAGAAGGTCACCGCCGCATTGCCGGACTGGTTTGAAGAAGAGACTTCCGCGCAAATGAACGGCATGCCGGACCGCTACTTCCTTACGAAGGATGCCGCGGAAGTATACCGTCACATTCGGCTTTTTCGGCGCTTCTTCGAGGAGGGCTTGAATACAGAAGGGCCGAACCTCTGCCCCGTCATCGAGTGGGTGGACCACCTCGAGTCAGGATATGCCGAAGTTCTTGTCTGCGGGTGGGATAGGGAGCGCCTGCTGGAGAGAATTGCTGCCGCGTTCCTAGAGGCAGGGATCAATGTGCTCGGTGCCGACATCTTTACTCGCCGCGACAATCTCGCGCTCGACCTCTTCAAGGTCACCAACCATCGTAACGAACCACTTCCGAGGGAGAGGGAGCGTAAGCTGTTCGAGCAAAAACTCGGGGAATCACTCATGGCTCCCGGTAACAGGCTGGTCCCTGTTCCCAAACAAAAACGTGTTATTCTCACGGACAGAGTGAAGAGAAATGAAGAGGAGGAATTGCCTGTTTGGGTCGTGGTCAACAACAACGCCCATCCCTCTTGCACGATTCTCGAAGTCCAGGCCCCCGACCGCATGGGACTACTCTACCATTTACTGCGGGCAATCTCTCACGGCGGAATCACGATTGAGGCCGCGCGCATCGCCACGGAGCAAAAGGCCGCCCTGGATGTTTTTTATCTCCGCACTAAGGAAGGAGGAAAACTCTATGACCACAATCAACTCATGCGTCTCGAACGACGCCTCCGCACAGCAGCGGCCCGCGCAGGGGAAAACAACGGATGATCGGCCAACTACAAAGAAGCATCGTCTGGAGGGGAAGCATCCGCCCCTTCTTGCTCCAACCACGCGCCGCGATGCTCAGCATCCTGAGTATCGCGCTGGGGGTGGCTGTCTTTCTCGCGATCACGATCGCCAACCGCGGTGCCGTCGAGAGCTTTCACCGGGTGTTCGCTATGATCACGGGACACGCCGACTTGGAAATCCGTGGGCGAATCCCCGAATCCCTACTGCCCAGCGTGAAGAATACGCTAGGCGTGAAAGCGGCGACACCGCTCGTTGAGGCGACGGTGACTCTGCCAGATTATCCAGGCGAGTCGCTCCACCTGGCCGGCATCGATCCCTTCACAGCAGCAGGACTGCTCTCCCTCACCCCGTCATTCGAAGACCACTCTCAAAATCAAGTCGAAGGAAAAGAGGCTAGTAAAGATGTCGCGGTCAACCTTGCGGAGTGGCTTGGAGAGGAGTCTGCGATTGCTGTACTGAGAG
>CAIOJL010000074.1 GCA_903858595.1 uncultured Spartobacteria bacterium
ATAACCAGTTGATGCTGTTGGACTTATAACCGGACGCTTGTGAGTATCACCACCTCTATTTCAGCATGGTCAACCTTGGGATTTCTTGGTGGGATAAAAAAATTGTTGCACCCCAAAACCACAGACTTGTCCGAAGCAACGGGCCTCATTCCGACTTATCTCTCCGGTCGTGGAAATCGATCCTTGGCCAAGGGCGGTAGCATGACGGAGTAGGATCTTAAATCCTAATGGGGCCAACACCTTATCTCTCATGAAATCCCGCAAAGGCATCGTCCTCGCCGGAGGTACCGGTTCCCGGCTCCATCCTCTTACCATGGCGGTGAGCAAGCAGCTCATGCCCGTCTACGACAAACCGATGGTCTACTATCCGATTTCGGTCCTCATGCTGGCCGGGATCCGCGAGATCCTGATCATTTCGACTCCCCACGATCTCCCTGCATTCCGTCGCCTGCTGGGTGATGGTTCCCGCTACGGCGTCCATTTCGAGTATGCCGAGCAGCCTTCTCCGGATGGCCTGGCGCAGGCTTTCCTGATCGGAGCGGAGTTCCTGGCCGGGGCGCCCGCCGCGCTCGTGCTGGGGGACAACCTCTTCTACGGCCACGACTTCACCGACATCCTTGAGGCGGCGGATCAGGACAAGGAATTCACTACTATTTTCGGATACGAGGTCGCCGACCCCACGGCCTATGGAGTTGTCGAATTCGATGTCTCGGGCAAAGCGATCTCGCTCGAGGAGAAACCGGCGGAGCCCAAGAGCAACTACGCCGTTCCGGGTCTCTACTTCTACAGCGCCGACGTGGTGGACAAGGCCCGGGATCTCAAGCCCTCCACCCGGGGCGAACTTGAGATCACCGAGCTGAACCGCCTTTATCTCGAGGCCGGCCGCCTCCGGGTGCAAAAACTCGGCCGTGGAACCGCCTGGCTTGATACCGGAACCCATGAATCGCTCCTTGAGGCCGCGGACTTCGTACGCGCCATTCAGAACCGCCAGGGCCTTCGCATCGCTTGTCTCGAGGAGATCGGTCTCCAGATGGGATTCCTAGATGAGGCCGCTTTCGAGCGTTCCTTGGAGCCTCTCGGAAAATCCAGCTACGGCACCTACCTCCGCGAAGTCCTTAAGCGCAGGAAGAGATGATTTGACATCTGATGTTTCGAATGCGAGTATCAGATGTTATGAGAACCACTCTTGATCTTGAGTCTCCTGTTCTGGAAGAGCTTAAAAGAGTCCAGAGGGAGGAGGGAGTGTCTCTGGGCAAGTTGGCATCGCGCCTGTTGGCAGATGCACTCGCATTTCGCCAAAAAAAATCCCATAAGACCCCAAAGCTTGTATGGAAATCCGGGCGCATGGGGGAGTTGGTTGATCTTGGTGACAAGGATGCCATGTATCGTATTCTGGATCAGGGATGAGCTATTCGATCGATACGAACATCCTGCTCTATGCCTCCAATCAGGAGTCGCCGCATTGTGAAAAAGCAAAGCAGTTCATGGAGAACAGGGGAAATGATCCGGATCTTCTTTGCCTGACTT
Organism: uncultured Spartobacteria bacterium; assembly: GCA_903858595.1. Lineage (GTDB taxonomy): Bacteria > Verrucomicrobiota > Verrucomicrobiia > Chthoniobacterales > UBA6821 > UBA6821. The sequence goes on from CAIOJL010000074.1 coordinate 1,528, forward strand.
GGGGCGTCCTCATGGGGTATCAGCGGATAGCCACCCATCCGTTAATTTTCAGGAACCCAATGACTCCGCAAGAAGCTTGGGGCAATGTGGAAAGTCTTCTAGCCCTGCCTCGGTGCCGCGTGATCGGAGAGCAGGAGGGGTTTGCAGAAGATTTTGCCGAGTTGTCCGGCTTGGTTAGTGTGAAGGGAAATCTTGTCCCGGATGCACATTTGTCCCTGATCTTGAGACAGCACGGTGTCTCGAGAATCTATACTGCGGATGCAGATTTTCGGAAATTCGACTTTTTGGAAGTTATCAATCCTCTGAAACCCTGATTTCGGAATTATCCACAAGCTTCAATCTCCCAACTCCTAACTC
>CAIOJL010000075.1 GCA_903858595.1 uncultured Spartobacteria bacterium
ACGTAGCGGCCAGAGTTCATGGCCGAGTATCCTCAAAAAACGTCGCTCAAAGTTCAAATGCGTGGCATCCATTTTGGATCGCAAATCACTCATCTTGAAGTATCAACAAAAACCAATCACCCTCTCAACCGGACACTAGTGACCAATCACAGGAAGAAATGGTACTATAGCGGCGAAGGAGTTCTGGTGGGTGCCGCGGAGGAAGAGTGATTGCTACCTTCAGGTAACCAGAGCGATAACGACAAATGCTCCATGCCAAAAAAACCAGCTGTAAGGTGTCATTTCTGATGGTGATTGGTATAAGTTCCATATTTATCCCTTGGTGTCTTTTTCATCCTCATTTCCTCAATTCCCTTTCACAATACCCTCATGGACCAGCAGCTCCAGATCCTCATCAACCGGGAATGGACCGCGCCCTTGAGCGACCGTCTGTTTTCCTTCATTTCCGATTACGGTGCATGGGCTCCGTGGCTTCTGCTTCTGTTGGTCCTGGCTTTGGTCTTCGGCAACTTCCGTTTCCGTGCCTCAATTCTGGCTGCGGGTCTTGCTGTGGGACTAAGCGATGGAATTGGAGTGAATCTCCTGAAACACGCGGTTGGTCGTCCCCGCCCGAGCCAGGTGGAGCCTGGTGTGCGCGTGGTCAAGTTGGGGAGTACTCCCGCTAAATTACCAAGGATCTGTGGCCTGTTCGCTGATCCTGCGGTGAATTTTCCGCAGGGAAATACGCTTCCGGAAATCCCGGGCATGATGATAGAGGACGGCTCCGTGGAGGGACGCTCCTTTCCTTCCGGTCATGCGGCCAACAACATGGCGGTGGCAACTGTCCTGATCCTCTTCTTCGGATGGCGTGGAGCCATTTATCTCCCCTTCGCCCTGCTCATCGCCTACTCGCGCATCTACACAGGCTCCCATTGGCCGCTGGATGTTCTGGCCGGGATGATTCTGGGTATCGCCGGAGGTTGGCTGGCCGCGAAGGGACTCGATCTGGCCTGGAGGAGATTCGCTAGGAAGATTGTACCGCGTCTTGCTGAGAAGTATCCCACCATGATTTCTCCGAAGTCATGAAGGGAAAAAACAGCAAGTTGATGAAGGTGACTGTTACCCAGACCATGATGCTCTGGGCGGCCGTTCTTGCGCTGACTGTGCTACGTCTTGCGGTGGCGACAAGCGGCTCCTTCACGGAGAGCGAGGCCTTTCTATCAGTCTGCGCAACCCATCCGGCCGGCGCCTATATCGAGGGGCCAGCCGGTGTCCCTTTGTTTCTGACCTTGTGCAAGCTGCTCGGCTGTTCCGGACTCTTCTTTCTGAGATACATCGGGCCTCTCGCTGTCTTGATTCTCTCCTGGTGCATCTGGTGGATCGGCAGGCGGATTACGCCCCATCGCCCGGCAGTCGCCCTCTGGTCGGTATTGGTTCTCAATCTCCTGCCGTCCGTGAATCTGGCCTCTCTGGTCATGGATGGAGCAGCGGTGACGGCGACGATGATCCTGCTCGCGATTGTCGCCGGGTGGAGTGCTGCAGCTCAAACTTCCAAAAACTCCAAGGGGCTGGCTCCATGGGCCCTCTTCGGTGTTGCCCTCGCTGCGGGCACTCAGTTCTGGCAGATGATTGGTCTGCTGCTTCCAATTGCGATCGTTTTTTTATCCGTGAATCTCGGAGTAAAGGCCCTTCCGTGGCGTAGCATTCTTATCACCTTGTTTCTGCTTATCCTAGGATGGATCCCATCCCTTGCATGGAATGCCCGCCATGACTGGATCCAGTTTAGCAGTGTGGCCCATGGATTTGATTTTGTTCAGATTGGAACATGGACGCTCTCGCTGGGCTTGATCGTGACCACGGTGCCGTGGTCACCCCTTTGCTAGTGAGGTTGGCCTATGTCGGGAGGATCTGGCGAGTCGTAGTGATTCTGCTAGCCTGTGTCGCTTCAGTGGTTAGCGGTTTGATTCTGCTCGCCACGCAATATCTTCCTCTAGGTCTTCCTCTGGGATTGCCCTCACCGATTGGCGTTTCGGGCCTGAGTGAACTTTCGGTTGAGGTTCTCTCCCTGCGAAGGGAGCGTTCCGACACGAAGGGAGAATCCCCCTTCCTGATTGCCTCCACTCCGGGATTGGCTGCGCTACTTGGAAGCAGGATTTCTGTGGAATACCCGGAGCGCCCTGGCGCACCATCAGTATTCGTTGCCGAGTCGCCGAGTCTCAATAGCTCCTACGCCCTCTGGCCATCATATCCCGATGCCGTCGCTGCTGGCTTGAAGGATAATCTCTACACCGAGGAGAAATCGGTCAGCCCTTTCCTAGGTCGCAATGCCCTCTACATCACCACGGAATTAAAAGAAGAGCTGCCTCAGACGATCACCGGTGCCTTCAATGCTGTGGCTCTGCTTAAAGAAGTCCCCATCTCGGTGAATGGGAAGCAGCAGATGATCCGAATCTACCAGTGTGAGGGCTACCGCACCCTCTCCTTATAAAGGGGGGGCTTGGGATTTGATGCTCTCGCTCCCGCGAGCAGCGCCCTAAAGGGCTACGCTTCGCGTAGTCTATCCCGACCTTTCCCAAGGCTCGGTATTTGGCGCCTCGCGGTGTTGCTACTTGCTCGCAGTAGTTCAGGCTGCTGCGACCGTAGGCCAACACGGCTATACGTTGATATCCGGAGTCTACTGGCTGCGCCTGATTGTGATACGCTTGATCTTATCCTCGATCTTCTGACTCTCGGACGTCAGCTCTGCGTCGTCGCGGTAGGTATTGTGGACAAGACGGCGGTCATAGGAATTCAGGGGCTCGGTCTCGACAGGGCGTCCGTGGATTTTCACCGCATCGGCGAGCTGTTGGATTCTCTGGAGGAATGCTGCATCGCGCATGGAGCGGTGATGCTCGACATCCACAATGACGCGCGGAGCCTCGTTGTTCTGGGAGAGTAGGATCCGGTTCACTAGGAACTGGAGGCTCTCGAGCGTCTCATCCCGGCGACCAATAAGGCGCTGCGGATCGTTAGTGCGGATCTGGAGGATCAGGTGTCCTTCCCGAAGCTCTTCCTCGATTTCCACGAAGAACCCGAGTTTCCCGAGAATAGTCTCCAAGACTTCTTTGGGTGTCTGGTTCATAGGTCGAGAGTATAGGAGAGCTGTGGAGGTTTAGCGTTTCTTGCTGGTGAAGTTGGAACCACCTGAACCACCGGATCCCCCTTTTTTGGGTTTGGTGGAAACCGCCTTTTCCAGAGTTGGGAGTGGCTGGTTGCGGGTCCAGTACAACTGGGCTATGGAGAAAATATTCTGCGTTGTCCAGTAGAGAGCAAGGCCTGAGGCGTAATTGTAACAGAAGGTAAGGAAGATGATCGGCATGAAATACATTATCCGCTGCTGGGCGGCGTCGCCGCTCTTCGGAGAGATGGCCATCTGCCAGACCATGGTGCCGGCCATGATGATCGGCAGTAGATTGATAGGGAATCCCATGATGTGGGTGAGTGTGTCGGGCTGGGAGAGATCGTGGATCCAGAGGAAGTGGCTGTTGCGAAGCTCGATGGCGCTGCCGAGCATCGAGTAGAAGCCGAAGAAGATCGGGATCTGGACGAGCATCGGGAGACAGCCACCGAAGGGATTCACCCCGTACTGCTTGTAGAGCTTCATCAGCTCTTCGTTCATCTTGGTCGGGTCGTCCTTATACTTCTCGCGCAGTTCGGTCATCTTCGGCGAGAGGAGCTGCATCCGCTTCATGGAGGAAGTGGCCTTATTCTGCAGGGGCCAGAGGGCCGACTTGATGAGGATCGTCAGGATAATGATCGCGGCGGCGAAGCTGTGCGTGAACTTATTGATCGAGTTCATGGACCAGAGCAGGAATTCGGAGACCAGATGGAAGATCCCGAAGTTCATGATCTTCTGCTGCTCACCGCCGATCTTGCTCAGGGCATAGAAATCCTTAGGTCCCGCATAGATGGAGTAATGACGAGTGACGGTCTCCCCGGGGGAGACCGTGATGGGGCCCGTTCCCAGACCGCCGGTGATGCCGTAGGTCGCCTGACCATTGGTCGTCTCCGTCGCATTCTGGGCCTGGAAGCGTCGTGCCCAGACGCCGCTGCCAGCCTGATCCTTCGCCGCGGAGACGATCGTGCAGAAGTACTGACTGGTTACGGCCGCCCACTGGATTCCGGACTCCGGCTGAGTGTAGAGTGCACGGGCCGGACGGGTCTCGATGTTGACCAGCGGGATCTTGCCGGACTCAAACCAATTGACATCGATCGAAGTCATCTTCCCATCGCGAAGCCAGTCGAAGCAGGTGTAGGTCGGGAGATCCTTGATATGGATCGGGGCCTCGCCGCCAGCTGCCACGAAGTAACCGGGCAGCGAGATCGGGGTTGTCCCGTTGTTCTTGAACGAGAGATCTAGTCCGATCTGGTACTCCTCCGGAGCGCCGACGGTCTGGGGGAGAGTGAAGGACTTCGTGACGGAGAGCCCGCCTGGCGCCGCTAGGGTGAATCGGGTGATCGCCTGCTTCTTGTCTGTCTCCATCGAGAAGCCGCCGATCGGAGTACCATTCGAGTCACAGAGGGCACCGATCGGGAGACCGGAGTCCTTGTTGAGGAAGAGGCTGTGTTCGTTGGCTCCGAGATGCAGGAAGAGGGTGACGGCCTCGATGCCACCCGTGTTGGCGGCGAAGAGATACTCTGCACGGCTTGTGTCCACGGTCTCGCGCTTGGATGAAAATTCGGGAATCGTCGGAGTAGACCCGGCAACTGCAGGAAGCAGGGCCGCGGTGGGAGTGATCGCTTGTGGTGTGGGCTGAGCTACGGGCTCAGCGGTCTTGGCGGCTTCGGTCTTGAGCTTCGCCTCCCGTTGCAGGGCCGCCTGCTGCGCGATATAAGGGGCGTAAGTCTTGGAGTAAAAAAACTGCCAGCCGACAAGTCCGGCGACGGAGAGGGCGATGGCGATCCAGGTAGTGCGGTCGAACATAAGTGTGAAAAAGTGGAAGGCTAAAGGTTAAAGGCTAAAACTGACGATTTTTGGGAATGATAGGAGTGACTCAGGTTTCAAATCTCAAGTTTCATCCTTGGCTTCTAGGAACAGGATCGAAGCCGCCTTCTCCCCAAGGGTGACATTTGGAGATGCGGCGCAGGGCCAGCACTAAACCCTGGAGGGATCCGCGGGCCTTCAAGGCTTCGAGGGCATAGGCCGAGCAGCTCGGGTGAAAACGACATCCGCATGCGCTCCCGCCGCACAGAGTATGGAGCAACGGAGAGATCAGCCACCGGTAGAGGTGAATCGGAATACGAAGAATAAAGGACATAAGATCACACGCCCTGGTCGGGCAATGAGTCGCTGAAAATAGAGAGACGCTTTCCAAGACGCAACCATTCCGAGTGAAGAGATTCCATCGTGGCATTTGCCGCAGAGGGTTTAACCGTCACGACAATCCAGAGGCCTGCTCTCAAACCGGGGAGTTCCTGGCGGTAAACTTCACGTAGGCGTCGCTTCAGCTTGTTGCGGGTGACAGCCGGACCGACACGACGGGAGACGACGACGGCTCCCTGGGTTTCCGTGACCTGATCGCCCATCACTCCCATCCGGAGAAATGTTCCGTGAAGAGAAAGGCCCGCCGAGCGAACCTTCAGATGCTGATAGCCTGATCGCAACCGCGACGAACGCGGCAGGCCAAGCTTCACCGGCTTGGTCTGCTTACCCAGACTCTTAGGCCTCGGTGTGGCGTGCGAAGTGGAGCTCAACTCCCTTCGGCAGGAGACGCTTGCGTCCATGCTGACGAC
>CAIOJL010000076.1 GCA_903858595.1 uncultured Spartobacteria bacterium
GCCGCTGAAGAAGAGTCTGCATCAACACGCAACCTGATTCTCGGGCTCAGGGATCACGCCAAGAGGGTGGTTGGTGCGGCTCAGGTTATCTTGGAGGTAGATCCTTCGTTCTGGGAGAGGAACAAGAGAGTTATAGCCGGCAAGGTCGAGGTCTTTTCATCCAGGGAAAGCTGTAAACGCTTTGCCGAGGAGGCAATCACAGAGGCAGAAGGTCAATCACTGGCTCTGAGGGAGGCGTTCGGAGTCTACACACGCTACTGCGATCTCCACTCAGCACAGCCGCTCTCTCGAATTGAGTTTCAGAAGGAGATCAACCAGGAGTTCGACCAGAAGTTCGGTGTGAGATTGAGGAACGATCTTCCCAACGGAGGAAAAGTCACCCGTGGTTGGACAAAAATAGGGCTGAAAAAGGAGTTTTTATCAATGACCGGTTGACCGCGGTGACCGAGATGCACGCCGTTAATACGGGAATACGTCCCGCAGTCGGACTTTCAGCTTCTTGAGGAGGGTTTCGAGGCTTGAGAGGGTGCTTTCCAGCAGAAGAAAAAGACCAATGACCCTAGTAGGAGTAGCGAGGAGAAATAAACGCTTGGTTCCGGCACAGGAACAATTTCCGTCCCAAATATTCCACCATTCCCAAGGAAGCCGGTACCGACCCCGCTATAGAAACTGATGTTGGCCAACTCACTTACCGATAAATCCATGGAGCCAGCTGAATCAAACAAATGCGTTCTTGAACTAACGGCATCAGACCAATTGTAGATGCTCAGATTATAAGTACCAAGCCCGCCGATACTTCCGAAGGTGAGTAAACTGTTACCAGTCAAGCTGGTAAAGTCGATTTCAAACGCACCAGACCTTGCACAGCGGTACGCTGCCAACTGGAAAGAGCATTTAGAGCACTCGCAGCCGTATCAGGCAAGGAATTGAGGAGCGAGTTCCCTGCTTGAGTGGGGATTATCAGACGTCGCCCCCGAAGCCCCCTCGATCGTGCCGCCGGGGATTGTGTGCAACGGGTCGAAGGCCGAGGCATTCGAGGGGATCGATCTCTCTACCGGCTATCCGGATGCCTGCAGTTTTAAGCGGAGATTCGGGCTCCTCACTCCGGCCACAAACACGGCCATGGAACACGATCTCTGGAGCATCATCTTCAACAATCAGGGTGCCGACAGCCTCGACGGGGTGGGACTGCACACGACCACCGTGCTCACTCCCAAACCCGATGTGGGCACAGCCGAGGGGTTGGAGAATTTCAAGCGTCAGTTTCTTGGCGGCGTGAAGACATCGGTCAACAACGCCCTTCTTGCCGCCCCGCAGTATTTGATCATGGGAATCAGTCTCGAGCACATTCTCTCCGGCCTTCCGGCCATCCATGCCGCGATGGACGAGATCAAGACCTACTCGAATCTCTCCTGGACCGTTTGGCAGGATGCGGCCAAGGCAGCCCTCAAGTGCTACGGGGCCAAAAGGATCGGGCTCCTCACCCCGTGGGAGAAGGTGGGGAACGCCTCCGCCGTGAAGATGTTCGAGGACATGGGGGTGTGACCTGACCCCCATAAACGGGACAGTTGAAAAATGAAGTTCTGCTGGGCAATAAGGA
>CAIOJL010000077.1 GCA_903858595.1 uncultured Spartobacteria bacterium
CGCCGATGCTCCCCGCTATCTAGGTGCTGAAGCCGATCAGCGACGCGCTGATAGTGGGGTCGGACACCATGCCCCCCCTCCGTGAACATTTCGTCAAAAAAATCTTCCGTTTGATAGTTGTTCAGCAGCATGGGAGAGTTGGTGAAGGATAATGCCTAATGATGGAGATGGAAGTCAGTTCCCAGTTCCACACGGGAAGAAGGGATAACTGAGAAAAGCAACTATCGGGCCAAGAAAAAGAGACAATCTGAGGATTATTTCTGCTGAAGTAAGCCGCTGATCTTTAACTGGTAATCATTACGGGCATTGAGCGCCTGAAGGCATCCCTTGCGGTCGATCAGCCAGAGCGTGGGGATGGTGTTGATTCCGAAGCCTCGGGCGATCGTGTTATCCCATCCCTTGCCGTCAAAGAAAGTGGGCCATGTGACATTCAAGGACTGCATTGCAGAGCGCAGATCGGTGCGATCCCGGTCGAGGCTTATTGTTACTACTTTCAGTGCCGGAATCTCGGCTGCATACCGTGAGAAATACTGCATCCAGACCAGGCAGGGGGCTGATTCCGCCGACCAGAAGATCAGGGCGACGGCATGTCCCTTTTCCTTGGAGAGGTTAAACTGCTCCCCCTCCGTGGTGGTGAAACTGAGATCCAATGGCTTACCCAGCTGGACAAGCCGTTTCCTGTCATCCTGAAGGCGCTGTGTTAGGCTCTCCTCCCTGCTCAGGGTTAGGGCTTGCTCGATGAGCTTGGCTTTCTCTTCCGGATGGTTGTCGCAGAGTGCGGCTGCCTCTGCCAGAAGGCGTGGTGCCCGTCGATCCTGGGGAAATTCCGTCGCAAACAGGCGCGCGTAGGTGGTCGCGTTCTCGCGACGCTGGTCGGCTGTGTCGCCGAGATTCTGCCACTGGAGGGAGAGACGGCGAAACATTGTCTCGGCATGTTGGGAATCATCCTGAGCCTGCTTTTCCAGGATTTTCAGTTTCTCGAGTGCTCCGGCGACTGCGGGAGGGTTGCCGTCCAGCGACGCCAGCTTAGCCTGGGCCACGGCGAGTCGTACTCTGGATTCGTAGGCATGGGGATCCTTGGATGATGCTGTGACCTCCTTGGACTCCTTGAGGAAGGCTTCATTTGCTGCAATCTGCGCTTCGAAGTGCGCCTTCATGGCCAGTTTTGCTTTCCTGGGATCGGGTGAGAGTCGCGTCACCGGTTGGTCGAGATCGGTCACCCGTGACCAGTCGGCACGCAGGGTGTCAATTTGTAGAATGGGTAGAGTGAGTAGACCGATCAACAGCAGGAGTACTCGTTTGTAGTGTATCGTCATGGAATGGATGGGGTAGTGATGGAGTGAGCCGTCGTCGGGGGATTCCTTAGTGTGAGATAGACGGGGCAATGATCGCTCGCCTCGTTCCAGAATGACGGACGGGCAATGCCTGACTGACCGGAATCAACCTCTCCCTCTAGTTTCTTGGAGACCATGATGTAGTCAATGCGCGAGTAGACATCGGCGTATGACCAGAATTCCGTCCAGAATTGCCCGCGTTCGTCCGCAAGGGGCAGGGCCTTCAGGCTATCTGGCCACTCCGGTTTACCCATGATCTGCCAGATCGCTTTTTCATTCTTCGTGTCATTGAAGTCCCCCATCAGGACAAGACGTGCCGAGGGATCCGTGCGAAGGATGTCCATCACATAACGCCTAAGATACTGCGACTCGGCCAGGCGGAGGTCTACCTGATCATATTCCGCAACTTCCAACTTGGCCTTCAGATGGACGCAGAGGATACGGATTCTCTCTCCTCGGACGGGTTCCACTGTGACATCCAGAATACCGCGAGGACTGTGTAAGGTCACCCCGTTCACCCTGAGCGGAAGATCATTCTGCGAATGATTCTCCACGATCGGGGTGCGGCTGAGCAAGGCGATATGACGACTGGTGTCGCCTGCCTGAAGATACTCGCTGTAGGGGAAATCGAGACCTGCTTTGCGGAGACGCCTTTGCAGGTCTGAGAATTGCCCCGGCTCGCCCATCTCTTCCAGGCCCAGAACATCGGGCCTGATCGATCCGATCATCCGTACTACCGCATCCCGCTCGGATTCCGGCTTGCCAGCCTTCGCTCGAAGCTTGCCGTCGATCCGACGCGGCATGGTGATGTAGTTCTCCAGATTGTAGGAAGCGATTCGAAATCCATTCGTCCCTTCGGCATGGAGCGAACCTATATAGCTTAAAAAATAAAAGACGATCCCAAGCGCAGAGATCGTCTTCATGAACCGATCTTAGATATCTCTATCTATTCTGACGACCCGATCTTCAGGAAGGTTTCTGCTCGTCCTTGATAGGAGAGGGAGCGGTTGGATGAGATTCCGTGGCGTCGATGGGATTGGACTCAACGATCGAGGGGGTGGATGGAGAGGCAGTGGAAGATATGGATGGTTTTGCCACTTCCTTGTCGAACTCATCCTTTGCCTTCTTGAATTCATTCACGCTCTGGCCTAAACCGCGGGCGAGTTCCGGCAGACGCTTTGCGCCGAAGAGAACCAGGACGATCACCAGCAGGATGATCAGGTCTGGGCCACTCGGGATACCAAAGGCCAGAATAGGGTGGATGCCGAGCATTTGTGCGATCATCTGCATGATCTATCTCCTAGCACTCTCTACGATCCATGCAACAAAAAGTCCCTTCCTGAGGTGAGAGCGCGGCTTAGGGATGCGATCAACTTTTCGGCGAGATTGTCAGACGGGCGAATTGGGATTAGAAATAAATACCTGACCATGGCTGCACAGTTCCGCGATTATTACGAAACCCTAGGAGTCGCAAAGACATCCTCCGCTGACGAGATCAAGAGCGCCTTCCGCAAACTTGCCCGCAAGCATCACCCCGATCTGGCCAAGGACAAGAAGGCCGCTGAGGAGAAGTTCAAGGAGATCAACGAGGCCTACGAGGTCCTCGGCGACCCCGAGAAGCGCAAGAAGTACGACGAATTTGGTGCCAACTGGCAGCATGCTGGTAACGGGTTCCCTCCCGGTGGGGGTGGGGGAGGTCGTGGAGGTGCAGGAGGCTATGGAGGAAATTATGGAGGCGGAGGCGATGCCTCGGAGTTTCACTTTGGAGGGACGGGTTACAGCGATTTCTTTGAGCAGTTCTTCGGCACACGGCGCGGCAGGGGATTCAGCGGTGGCGGTGGAGGAGTCGATTTCGAGGAGACCCCTCAGCGTGGTCGCGATGTCGAGGCCGATATCCTGGTGACGCTAGAGGAGGTGCTGCACGGGGCTACCCGTCAGATCTCTTTCCGCAGGGGGAACTCTCCGGACATCCAGACTTATACCGTCAAGATCCCGAAGGGTGTCCGCGAGGGGCAGCGTATCCGTCTTGCCGGTCAGGGTGGTGCGGGAGGTTCGCGCGGTGAGGCCGGTGATCTCTACCTCCGGGTTAAGCTCCAGCAGCATCCCGATTACCGCTTCGAGGGCTCTGACATCTATCACGAGGCCGATGTTCCTCCCTGGCAGGCGGTGCTCGGTGGTGAACTCACCATCCCGACACCTGATGGGAGAGCTAAGCTTAAGATCCCTGCAGGCACGCAGAATGGCCGCCAGTTTCGCATTCCGGGGAGAGGTCTTCCGGGCAAGGAGGCTCGTGGGGATTTCTACGCGGTGATTGAGATTTTAATTCCCGAATCATTGACATCTGACCAGAAAGAGCTTTGGGAGAAACTCTCCAAACTCGGATAACGATTATTCTTTATTCTCAATTTCAGGTTTCAGACTTCAGGTTTCATCCTTTTCCCGTGTCCCAACTCGATTATCCCGAATCCTTCCGCGAATTGGTCTGCCAGTTCCGTAGGCTTCCCGGGATCGGTCCCCGGAGCGCCGAGCGGATCGCCCTCTGGATGATGCGGTCTCCAGATGCCAAGTCCGAGCAGCTGATCTCAGCAGTTTCCAAGGCCCGGGAGAGTCTGAAAACCTGCCGTCTCTGCGGATTCTTCGCCGAGTCGGAAGAGTGCTCCCTCTGCCGGGACGAGGCGCGTGCGGGACGCGAACTCTGCATCGTGGAGACGGCTACCGATATCCTGCCGTTGGAGCGAACGGGGGTCTTTCGCGGGCGTTACCACGCTCTCGGTGGGAAACTCTCACCTCTGGATGGCATCGGGCCTGAGCAACTCCGGATCGGTGAGTTGCTTGAGCGCATCGCAGATGAGCGTCCTTCCGAAGTGATCTTGGCTCTGGGTGTCGATGTCGAGGGTGAGGCAACCTCCCATTATCTGGCCGAGATTATTGCACCGACTGGCGTCCACGTGACCCGGATCGCACAGGGATTACCCGCTGGCGGGGGTGTCGATCAGGCCGATCAGATTACGCTCCACCGTGCCCTTGCAAATCGCGGTGCTTACGGAAACAATGGGAGCAATAAGTCATTTCCTTAAGATTTCCTTAAGTATTCATGATTTTGCCCCGGTTACTCCTGCTCTGCGTCTGTCTTTTGCTTGCGGCTTTTCCCACCAGCGGGATAGCCGCCGTCGATGAGCGTCTCAATCAGCTGGTGACCCTCATGATCCAGAGGCTCCAGTTATCGCGTGAGGTGGCCTGGAGCAAGTGCCAGGCGGGGATTCCTGTCGCCGACCCGGTACGGGAGGCACGGATGCTGACCGATTTGAAGGTCGCCGGAAGGCAGGAGGGCCTAACCTCCGAAGAGGTCACCAGATTGTTCCTTCCCCAGATTGCTGCCTCGCGCCGCTATCAGGAGGAACTGATCGCCGGATGGCGTTCAGGTATCGATATACCCAAGATTAAGTCACTCGATCTTGCCACTCAGATCAGGCCGCGGTTGGACAAGCTGAACCGCAAAATACTCCGTCAGTGGGAGGTAGTCTGTCATACTCACCTAGACTGGGCGGACCGCGAAGAGGCGGAGCGGATGCTCCGGAATCGGGGAATCTCACCCGATGTCGCCAAGATAGCTGTGAGCCCCTTGGGAGGTAAATGAGCCTCGATTTATTTTCCCGCAGAGCAGAGAATTATTCTTCTAGGCCATTCACACAACGCGTGATGCCACTCTTTAAGACTGCCCCTCCAAAGTTCAGAAGGTAACCCAGCTTTATTCCGGTCAACCTTACATAGTCGATCCTTAAAGATGTCTTAAGGTATTTATGGTGAGGATAATAGGCATGGTATTTGCTTGATTGGATTGCGAATAAAGGGCCGTGAGGCCTACCAAACCCCGTAAATCGAGCGCGATGAAATCCAGATTTCAACCAA
>CAIOJL010000078.1 GCA_903858595.1 uncultured Spartobacteria bacterium
GCAAACCATCACCTCAACCCTCCAAGAGTACTAGAATGATGCAAGCCGCGTCTTCCGTCTGATCGGACACAACTGGCTCCTATCTCAAGCAAACTCTTCCTATGTGACCTTTATACCAGTATAGCCATGTAAATGGTATTACCCCTTACTTCAATCCCTATACACACCCCTTGCGGATGAACCGGAGTTTCTATGCCGATCGCTCTCGTGTCTAATTCAGTGCTTTCCATCCACTTCCCTTACTCCTTTGCATCTCAATTCCCAAGCTAACTGATGAAGAACCAAGAATGATTCCAAAAACTGCATTATGGATCGGACTCTTGCGCCTGAAACAAGGATCGGATTTTCCAAGTGTAGAGATGACCGAAGAGTTATACCAATCACAGGAAAAAATGGTATTATAGCGACGAAGGAGTTTTTGGTGATTGGTGCGCAGGAAGAGTGATGGCTACCTTCTGGTAACCAGAGCGATGACGACAAATACTACACACCATCAAAACTAGCCGTAGAGTGTCATTTCTGATGGTGATTGATATTAATCTGGAGTTGCTTGCCCTGCCAGTGCTTCGTATTCGTTACGCCACGATTTCAGGAAAATAAAAAAGCCGCCACAGATTGCTCCGGGCGGCTTTTTTGAAGAAGTAATGAGTGATTAGTGAGAGTACAAAGCTTCTCGTTTAGCGAGAGTACAACTCAACGACGAGTTGCTCGTTTACAACAGGATTGATCTCCTCGCGGGTCGGGATACGGACCATCTTGCCACTCAGTGCTTCCTTGTCGACAAGCAGCCAATCTGGCGGCTCGACGATCTGGGTCTGCTCCAGGCCGCGCAGGGCAAGACGCTTGGAACCATCCTTGGGACGTACGGAAATAGCATCGCCAATCTTGATGGTGGCGGAAGAAATGTCACACTTGCGGCCGTTGACGGCGACGTGTCCGTGAGAGACCATCTGACGGGCTGCCGATCGGGTCTTCGCGAAGCCCATGCGGTAGACGATGTTGTCGAGGCGCCTCTCAAGGAGCTGGAGAAGGATCAGGCCGGTGATACCACGGGTCTTGAGAGCTGTCTCGAAGTAGCGGCGGAACTGGCGCTCAAGCACACCATACTGAAAGCGGAGTTTCTGCTTTTCGGCGAGCGCGGTGCCATACTCGGAAATCTTGCGGCGTGAGCCCTTCGGGCCGTGCATACCGGGAGGATAGGGCTTATGCTCGAAAGCACGGGCAGATCCGGCGAGAAGAACGCCGTAACGGCGACTGACTTTGGTTTTGGGTCCAGTGTAACGGGCCATGGTATATTAAAAGGCTGAAGGCTGAAGGCTGAGGGCTGAAGGAATAAACATTAAACGCGGCGCTGTTTCGGAGGACGGCATCCGTTATGAGGAACAGGAGTCACGTCCTGGATGATGGAGATTTCAAGTCCGATGGCCTGCATGGCGCGGACTGCCGATTCACGACCGGAGCCGGGCCCCTTAACACGAACCTCGACTTCCTTCAAGCCGTGACCCATGGCCTGACGGCAGGCGTCCTGAGCGACCATCTGGGCAGCATAGGCTGTGCTCTTACGGGATCCCTTGAACCCCATCTTGCCGGCGCTGGACCATCCGAGAACGGCACCGCGCATATCGGTGACGCTGACAATGGTATTGTTGAAAGTAGCCTGAACGTGGGCGATCCCATGCGTGATGTTCTTGCTACCCTTGGCCTTGACGATCTTGGGTGGCTCAATCGGGTCGTCGAGATTGAAACTAATGGCTGCGGCTGGGGCAGCTTCCTCAACTTTCTTCTCCTTGCTCTTCTTCACCTTGGGCTTCTCGGCCTTGGCAGGAGCAGTAGTCTCGGCGGCGGCCACTGGAGTTGCAGTATCATTGGAAGCCTCAGGAGCGGACTCGGAAGGATGATGGGCTTTGGTCTCTTCGCTACGTGCAGCGTCTTGGGAGAGGCCTTCGGATTCTTTGTTTTCTTCGGACATGAACTTGGTGAAGTACTAGTAAGTGCTATGGGTGTGTCGGATTATTCCTTTGCCCGTGTGACGCCGACGGTCTTACGGGGCCCCTTGCGTGTGCGGGCATTGGTCTGGGTGCGCTGACCGCGGACAGGCAGTCCGCGACGATGGCGAACGCCACGATAGCAGTTGATCGCCTGCAGGCGCTTGAGGTTACCCTGAATCTCTCGGCGAAGATCGCCTTCGATGACAACCCCCTGGGCGGAAATTGCGGAAATGATACCTCCGATCTGCTCGGGAGAAAGCTCCTTGGCGCGGATGTCAGGATTGATATTGGCCTGTTCGAGGATGCGCTTGGCAGTCTTAGGGCCGATGCCGTAAATGTAAACGAGCGAGGCTTCGACGCGCTTGTCGCCGGGGATTTCTACGCCGAGGAGTCTTGGCATGGTATTGGTCTATTGAGTTGGGTGCAGGGAATGAATGATATCAGAACGTCTCGTGTCAGCCCTGGCGCTGCTTGTGACGGGGATTCTTGCAAACCACGCGCACCACGTTATTGCGGCGGACGATCTTGCAGGTTTCGCAAAGGCGTTTGATGGAAGCTCGGACTTTCATGCTTGAAAACAGAGACGCGGTTGGCGTCGGTTGTGTCGGTTTATTGGCTTGGGCTGGTTGATGACTGCGGGAGTCGCTGGATAATTGTTCCCTGATTCAGATCGTAGGGGGAAACGCTGATCACTACATGGTGCCCGAGAGCGATGCGCGTGAACTTCAAACGCAACCGACCGGATACCGTAGCTACCATTCTCCTGCCCCCGGCTAACTCCACTCGGAAGCGTGCCATGGACAGTCTCTCTACGACTAGGGCCTGGTGTTTTAAGCTATCAGGGGTAGGCATGTCAACACTTCAGGTTCATTTTCTGTCACTAATACCGTATGCTCGAAATGGGAGGAGGGCTTGCCATCGGAGGTCACCACAGTCCATCCGTCATCCAGAATACGTACGCCCTCGGCCCCGAGATTGATCATGGGCTCTATGGCAAGGGTCATGCCGGGTTTGAGTTTCGGACCGGAGCCTTTTTTGCCGTAGTTCGGGATCTGCGGTTCCTCGTGCAACTTGCGACCGACGCCGTGTCCCACAAATTCCCTGACGACGCCGAACCCCTGCCTGAGAGCCTCTGTCTCGATGTAGTACGAGAGATCGCCCAACCTGCGACCAGCTACGGCGAAGGGAATCGCCCCCTCAAGAATGCGCTTGGTTGCGGTGATGAGTCGCTCGGTTTCCGGATCGATAGCGCCGCACGCAACAGTCGTTGCCGTGTCACCGATCCAGCCATCAAGGACGACTCCGGTATCAATTTTTACAATATCACCGTAAGCAAGGCGTCGTTCACCTCCGATGCCGTGCACCACTTCCTCGTTGATCGAGATGCAGGTCTGTCCGGGAAATTTCCGGTAGCCGAGGAAAGCGCTGCTGCCTCCGAGTTCCGCCATGTATTCCCCCGCCTTCCTATCGATCTCGCCGGTAGTCATACCAGGCGCGACGAGTTTCGCTAGGCGGTCGAGAACGATCGCGGCGGCACGACCTGCAGCGCGCATCTTGTCAATCTCGGGCGGTGTCTTGACGGAAATGGGCATGGGAGAAAATGGATGAATCAGAAATGATGAATGATGAAAGCGGAACGAAGGGAGAGCACTGCATCGGGGATCAACGGCATGTCAGCGGGGATTCTTTTTTTATATTTCATACTTCAACCCTCATCCTTTTTATCGGCTACCAATGCCAATAGTTTTGCGAAGATCTGATCACTCCCCTCTCCTGCATCAATGCGTTGTAGTATGCGTGGAGCAGTCCTCTCGTAATACCCGACAACGGGCAGCGTGAGATCACGATAGACTTTCAGGCGCTGATCGAGGGCCTCCTCCGAGTCGTCATTGCGGCGAACTAGCAGAGCCCTGCAACGAGGACATGGCGCACCTTCTTGATTGTCATGCAACGACGTGCTGAACGTGGCGCCGCATCTCAGGCAGGAGATGCGCTCCAGAATACGACGCCGGATCATCTCGTCGGGCAATTCCAGCAACACGATGAGATCCAGTCTGGCTCTAAGTTCGGCAAGTGAGGAGTCGAGATATTCCGCCTGACCCACGGTACGAGGAAAACCGTCGAAGATAAACCTAGGGCTGTTCTCCTTCATCCATGCTGTCACGATCCGGACAGCAAGCTCATCCGGCACAAGCAGTCCCTTGCTGGTCCATCCATCGGCTTCCTTCCCGAGAGGCGTACCTCGTGAGCACTCCGAGCGGAGTAACGCACCCGTGGAAACATGGGGAATGTGGAAACAACCAGCAAGCAGGTCGGCCTGCGTCCCCTTACCCGAAGCTGGCGGACCGAGCAGCACGATCCGCTGGTTCACCGGATTCACCGAAACGGGGTTAGCGGTGAGTGCTGAGATAAGCAGCTAATCCGGCAATCACGAACAAGCCGATGGCGGCGATGATCTTAACCACGGTTGAGTCGCTAATGGCGGATCCGCTCACCGAAGGACGCGGAGCGCTTCGGCCACGAATCTTTCCCTTGCGAAGGAATCCGTCGTAATGACGCTGCAGCAGGAATGTTTCGACCTGCCGCATGGTGTCTAGGGTGACGCCGACAATAATGAGCAGTCCTGTACCTCCGAAAAACTGAGCTGCCATATAGGGGACATTGAGGGCGCGGCTGAGCAACTGCGGAAGGATGGCGACGACCACCAGGAAGAGGGCTCCCGCAAAAGTGAGGCGACTCATCGTGTAGTCTAGGAAGTCGGCTGTCGGCTTGCCGGGACGGACTCCCGGAATAAATCCGCCGTATTTCTTCAGGTCGTCTGCGATCTGGGCAGGCTGAAACTGCGTGGCGACCCAAAAATAGCTAAAGCTGAAGATCAGAACGGCATAGATTAGGTAGTGAAGCCACCCGTTGGTCAGAAGATTCGCTATCTCGACGGCCCAAGGCCTGTTGCCGAATGCCATGGTCATGATGGTAGAAGGGAACATCAGGATCGCCTGGGCAAAGATGATAGGCATCACGCCGGCATAGTTGACCTTGAGAGGCATGTACTGGGTCTGACCGCCGTATACCTTCCTGCCCACAACGCGCTTAGCATACTGGACGCTGATTCGCCTGGTCGCCTGAGTGATCGCAATGACAGAGGCGATCACTAGGAAAAGGAACGCGCAGAGGATCACAAGCACAACGGGACTCACTTGGCTTGCCTCACCGCCGCTTGGCACAAATGTTCTCCAAGCCTGCACCAGACCTGCTGGCAGCTGAGCCAAGATGCCGATCGTGATGATCACGGAGATACCGTTACCGATACCACGTTCGGTGATCTGGTCTCCGATCCACATCAGGAAAAGAGTTCCAGCTGTCATGATCAGCACCGTCAGCAGACGGAACAGAATGCCGGGATCTGAAACAAGGGGGACACCCAGGCGTGAAATCGTCTCCGAAATGCCGGGCAAGAAGGGATTCGACTGGGGACTCTCGAAGGAAAGGGCGAGAAGATAGCCTTGGAAAATACACAGGGCGATTGTCGCGTACCTAGTGTACTGGGCGATCTTTTGGCGCCCACCATCCTCACGGGCCAGACGACCGAGCTTTGGAATCACGGCCCCGAGCAGCTGGAGCATGATCGAGGCACTGATGTAGGGCATGATCCCGAGTGAGAAAATCGCGCAATTCCCTAGCGCGCCGCCGGAGAAGAGATTGAAGAGTGCTGCTGCACCGCCGCCGGCACTATGATCGGCGACATTCTGAAACCACTCGCGCAGCACCTGGGCATTGACACCCGGGGTCGTGATCGCAGCACCGACACGCATGATGACGATCATCCCGAGCGTGAAGAGGACACGCTGCCTCAGCTCGGGAATCTTGAAGATATTGGCGAACGCAGAGATCATGCTGGCACTCGGGGTTTAACGGCCTTTGTTACCTTACTGTAACGTTGGCGCCCCTTAGTGAATCAAGAAGCCTTGACCGCTTTTCTCGGAGCCGACTTCAGTGTCGCCCTGCTGGCGATCTTTGTCTGACGCTCACGGATAACAAGCGTACCTCCGGCAGCCTCAAGCTTCTCCTTAGCAGCTACACTTGATTTATCCACCTCGACGGTAAACTTCTTGGTGATGACTCCGCGGGCAAGCAGTTTGATCCCGTCATTGCTTCCATGAACGAGTCGGAGGGAGCGAAGTGTCGCCTCGTCGATCTTCGCACCGGACTCGAAACGCTCTTCGAGGGTATCGAGGTTCACGACCGCGTAAACGGGCTTGAAATCAAAGTTATTGAAACCGC
>CAIOJL010000079.1 GCA_903858595.1 uncultured Spartobacteria bacterium
CGCTTCGATCGCCTCGGTCGGCATCGCCGCGCACGAATGTGGCCACGCGCTACAGCATCAGAAAAATTACGGCCCGCTCAATCTCCGCATGCAGATCGTTCCGGCCACGCAGTTCGCCTCGCAGATCCTCCCCTTCGTGATCATGGGCGGCTTCTTCTTCCACATGACGCATCTGATCAACCTCGGCATCGCCTGCTACGCGGTCCTGATGGTCTTCCAGTTGATCACCCTGCCGGTGGAGTTCGATGCCTCAAACCGCGCCAAGGCGATTCTGCAGCAGATGGGGATCATCCGCCCCGGGGAGGAAGCCGCCGGCGTGAATGCCGTCCTGAATGCGGCCGCTCTCACCTACGTTGCCGCCTTCGTGGCCGCGCTTGGCAATCTGATCTACCTGTTCCTCGCGAGGAACCATGACGAGAGGTAGCTTTTGAGGGATGAAACCTGAAAGCTGAAACCTGAGTAATAGGGTGCCTGAGGGCGCTTCCCCTGATCGGGGAATTCCTCTTGTTCAGGCTTTCCGATTTCTTTGGATCCCTTCAGGTTTCAGGTCTCCAGTTTCAACCTTCGTTTCCCCATGTCCCTTCCCGTCGTCCTCACCATAGCCGGATCCGATTCCTCCTGCGGCGCCGGTGCCCAGGCCGACCTCAAGACCTTTTCCGCGCTTGGTTGTCATGGCCTCACAGCGATCACTTGTATTGTTGCGGAAATACCCGGGAACGTCCGCTCGATTCAAGCGGTGAAGCCGGAGATCGTTCGTGATCAACTGGAACTACTACTGGAGGCCTACCCCGTCGCAGCGATCAAGACCGGGATGCTATTCTCTACACCGATCATCCGTGTGGTTGCCGGGGTGCTTGCATCGCTGAAGAACCTGCCTCCTCTGGTGATTGATCCGGTAATGGTTGCCTCAAGCGGTGCGCCTTTGTTGAAACCGGGTGCCCTCATTGCGTACGAGAAGCTTCTCTTCCCTTTGGCAACACTCATCACGCCAAATCTGGATGAGCTCGGCATACTCACCGGGCTGAGGCCAGAATCCCAGGCAGAGATGAAGACCGCAGGGAAAAGGCTCACGGCCGCGACTGGCACATCCGTCTTGCTTAAGGGAGGGCACCTGAAGGGCCTAGCGGCCACAGACATCCTCCTGACCCCTGATTGGGAGAAGCAGGAATACAGCGCTCCCTTTATCAAGGGTGTGGAGACCCACGGTACCGGATGCACCTATTCGGCGGCGATTGCTGCCGGATTGGCCAAGGGCTTACCACTTCCCAAGGCTATCGGTCTCGCCAAGAAATTCGTTACCCGAGCAATCAAGGATGCCGACACCTGGCGGAAAGTCACCGCGCTGGATCAGGTGCAGCTCTGAGACTGGAGTGCGCCACGACTCCGTCATTCGATGACCGAGAGGGCGCCGGGCTGCTTGATCTGCCTGGCCTCCTCCTCCGTCATCCAGCGCTCTTTCGCCCCACGTCCCCACGAGTCTGAGATCGCGATCTCTCGGGTCTTCTCATTGTAGCCGATGATGAGGCAAATATGGCCGTATTCGGGATCGGGCTTCAGCGGGATGGTCTTTTTGAGTGAAGGGAGGAATCGAGTGCTCCAGTCCTCCCAGTTCGTCACAGCGATGCGATGCGTCATCCGTTCATTGACCCGCTTGTTGAACTCCTCCGTGCTGTAGTGGGTGAAGAGAAGCGGTTTTCCCGCATCGATCACGGGCTTGATCTCCTGGATGCTCCCGGAAAAGTTTTTCTGCGTGATGTTGGCTCCCGCATCCCGGAGCGTGGCATAGGTGGCTCCCTCGATGCCGCTCACGCTGGTCCCGCCGCCCGCCTTGGTCTGGCCGGCCATGGCGAGAATGTTCATGTCCTCCGAAAGTCCGTAGTAGCGCAGGATTCTCTCGAAGGTCGCCGGGACACAGTATCCCTTGCGCCCCTGATCGATCATCGGGAGATCCGTAATAACCACATCCCCGTTTTCCTTATGTTTCACACGTTGGGAAAGATTTGCCTTGGCTGCGGCAAAGGCCTTCCTGTCCGCATCCGTATCGTCAAACGTCGCGGTGGGCAGGATCCGCAGAGCAACATACTCATTCGGAGGCGCAACCAGCACGAAGGTGTGGCCGTTCCAGTCCCAACGCTGGCCCGATTCCGTCGTGGAGGCGAAGCGTCCCATTCTGGCCGGTTTTGATTGCCCGAAGAGGGCTTTCAAAGCTGATTCCACCGTGGCCTTGTCATGCCTCATCGCGTCTTGACAGCCCTTGAGCATATTGTCGGTCACCATCAGCGGTTGATCCGTTTTCTTTCGGGCAGCCTCTTGCGCAGAGCTGTAGAAAGCCACGTCCCCTTTATTGGCAAAGAGCACGGAGACCCGTGCCGCCTTGTCATTGATCCCCTGCAGGAAGAGGCCGAGCGCTCTGGCTCCGAGAACCGTGATCGCTGAATTGTCCGTATAGGGATACCATCTGTAGCCCGTCTCATAAGAGGTCCTGGACTCCGCCGGCCAGTCGAGTCGGCCCGCAACCATCGCGTCGTTTTCTTCCCAAAGAGGACGGCTTCCGAACAGGGAAATGCCAAGGGCCTTGTTCACTTCCTGGGCAGCCGGCGCTTTGGTGCCAAGATTCGTAGGCGTTGAAGTGGGCGTGGGCGTCGTGATCGGCGCCGCAGTTGCAGTATGGGTCGGTGCTGCCCGAGGGGCAGGTGCTGGTGGTGAGGAGGGGGACGGCCCTGCGGGTGCATCGATGGCGACGGCATCCTGCGGCACGACAAAGGGACTCTCCGCCTGGGAGCGCTTGACCACGAGTTCACCTGCAGTGTTTGTCGAAAGGATCAAGACCCTGGTGCCGGGCGGAATCTTCGCAAAGCCGATCGGGTGTCCGTCGGCAAGGATAGCCATCTTGGCTTCCTTCACCAAGGTGCCTTTGTCCGTAGTCATCGCCACCAGAGCAGAGGCCCTTGGAGAAACAAGGAAGAGGAAGAGAACCGCGGCCAGCAAGTGGTGGATCATGACGTGTGAGGGGATCCCGCCCAGGCCTATAAACAAAGGATGTGGCTAAGGAGGGAATCGAACCCCCGACACGAGGATTTTCAGTCCTCTGCTCTACCAACTGAGCTACTTAGCCATGAATTCCAAAAACCGTTTCTAACGCGGGAGAGCAAAAATCCCTCATTCCGCTACGATGGGCAAGCCTCTTCTTCCGCGGAATTATTGCGACATGATCCCGCAAAAGAAAAACGCCGCATCCTGAGGGATGCGGCGTTTTTGAAAAGGGATTCTGAAAAAGTGGCTTACTTGGCCTGCTTCTCCTCGATGTACTTCACGACATCGCCGACCTTCTGGAGCTTCTCAGCGTCCTCGTCGGGAACTTCGACCCCGAATTCTTCCTCGAAGGCCATGACAAGCTCGACGGTGTCGAGGGAATCGGCTCCGAGATCCTCGATGAAGGAGGCGTTGATGGTGACCTGTTCAGCGGTCACTCCGAGCTGTTCGACGATGATGTCGCGGACTTTTTCTTCGATGGTTTTTTCAGACATGGTGATGTGGTTAACGGATACCTGTGCACGAGTAAAGAGCGCAGAGGGTCTTGGCAATAATTTTCTCCCTACCCAATCCGCTGTCGATGTGTTCCCCTGCGTGAATCATGGCTGATTTTTCACTCTTTGAACGAAGTGTCCGGCTCGAAGCTTCGCCTGCCGAGGTCTATGCCTTTCACGAGGATCCGCGCAATATCACGAAGATCTCCCCACCTTCGCTGAAGGTAGAGCGGGTCGAGTGCAAGGTTCCCGCTTGTGTTGGCGACGAGTTCCTCCTGCGTATCAGGCAATTCGGCCTTCCTCTGGAGTGGATCGGCTTCTGGGAGGAAGCTGTGCCGAACGAGCGGCTCGTGGATGGAGCGAAGAAGAGCCCTTTCCGGCATTGGCGCCATCATCACCTCTTCCAGGCCGATGTCGCTGATATCAACGGCGGGATCCATGGGACAATAATGACCGATCGGGTCGAGTACGCCCTGCCATTCGGCGTGATCGGGCTACTGCTGGACCTAACAGTGATGCGGGTGATCTTCTCCCTTATGTTCATCGCGCGTCACCGGGTGACAAAGAAGTTTTTCACCAAGGGAAAAACTTCTGGGGTATAGGGAATAGGGGGATCGGTAATCGGGAATGGGCTATCGGTGAGAGGCGATTAACCATATTCCCTCCCTATCACCCATTACCCATCACCGAGTCCCTGTTTCTACGGCTGCGGCGTTACCTTAGTGCTGGCCACAAACCCCTGCTGATTGGCTAGGGACACCTCGATCGTGTAGGTCTCTCCCGCCTTCATCCCCGTGGTTGCGATCTTTTCCGTGTAGGTGATGAACTCCTGGGGATTCACGGCGACGAATCCCGAGGTGTGTTCAAACGACCTGTCCTGAGACCAGCGGTTGACGATATTCCCCGTGGAGTCCTTGGTCAGGATCTCAAGGCGTTGGTTATCGGGATAGAGGATTTCCAGCTCCTGCTTGCGGGCATTCGAGAGCTTCAGAGTGACATCCATTTCACTGGTCTGGGAGAGCGAGATATCAGAGGGAGAGAGGGTCAGGATCATCGGGGTGGCCTCGTGTTTGCCGGCCTTGCCCGATCCGAACATCCCGTTGAAGAATCTTTTCATCTGTTGCTGGATCGGAGGGTGGGGCGGTTTCGGAACATACATGCCTAATCCGTCGCGTCCCGCCTCTGCCGTGGCGGCCTTGGCCTCCTGGCGCTCCGTGAAGAAGGGGCTGTCGGCATCGGGTCCCTTCAGCGACATATCCTTGATCTCGGACTTGCTGACTGTCTGGTCGCTAGGTGTTTTGAAAGTGCCTGTGGGAGCATTGGTCAGGAAGGCTGCATCGTTGCCGGCAGCACCAGTGGTATTCTGGGCGTAGGCATGGGCGGTGACTAATCCAAGCATCAGACTTGCAACGAGAAAACGGACTAAGGCGTTCGGTGACATCCCATGAGGCGTAACCCGACAGGGCCATCGGTTGCAAATGTTATCCCAGCGGCATAGGATCCAAGTTCATGAAGCGCATCCCTCTGCTGCTCGGAGTCACCTGCCTGCTACTGGCCACGGGTACACAGCTCCGCGCGGGCGCATCAGACAAGAAGAAGGATGTTTTCACAATCCGGATTCACGGCGAGGCTAGTCCCGAGGATGGGCAGAAATTTTCCGTCCCCGTCACCCTGCTCGATAGCAGGAAGACCACCCTCTCGATCATGCCCCTCCTGAATGAGCACGACATCAAGTCGGTCTACCCGTTCAAGGCTCCCGATAACACCGGGGGTGCCTATCTGCGTCTGGATGGTCACGGCGCGAACCTGCTCACCGAGTATTCCATCGAGAGGATGGGGCGCGGCAATGTCCTGGCCGTCATGGTGAATGGTCGCCAGGTTGCCGATCTGATTGTGGACAAAGCAGTCCGCGATGGCATCTTCGTGATCCCCTCGGGCATGACCATGGCTGAGGAGGCACGTCTGGTGAATGCATTTCCTCTCATAGGTCAGGAGAACAGCAAGAACCAGAAAAAGAAGAAACAACCCTTCGCCCCCGCCAATATCATGCTGCCTCCGAAAGCATCCGATCTCAGCGGAGCATCCGCTCCGGTCCAGTGATGGAAAAGGAACCGCGACCGGCCAAGCCCTCGGGTCTCGCATCCGGATGGATTCTCGTGACAGGCCTACTCCTGCTCTGCGTCACCGGCACCTGGCTGACTGCGCATAATTACAAGCAGCATGTCTTCTCCAGCGCGCGGGGTATTGTCCTCGAGAATCAATGGCCGGAGAGCAGGATCTCGGTGGTGATGCCTCTCGCGGAGGCCTCCAGGATTGTTCCTGGTCACCATGCCCTCGTGACCATGGAGAGTACTGGGGATGAGCAGAGCAATCTGCATGCCCTCAAGGGGGAGGTGGTCTCCGTCTCGTCTCCGTCATCCGGAGCAAAGAATGCGACGGTGATTGTCCGTCTGTTAGAAGATACCGGAGATGCAGGTAACGCAGGAGATGCCGCCGGGGTTGTTAATGGAGGGAAGCCTCGTCACTTTCTGCCTGTCGGCGCGCCCTGCGGTGTCACCATCGACACCACGATCCCCCCTGATAATTTGGAACCCTCCGGAGCGAAATGACTGGAGAAATTCAGCCTCAACGGGCCCAGTTGACATGGCTTCCCTGGGGACTAGCCCTGCTCTCCGGACTCATGGTCGGAGGGTGTTTTCCTCCCTTTGAATTTAGCGGCCTCAGCTGGCTTCCCTGGGTCGCGCTTGCGCCTCTCTGCTGGGCGCTCTGGATTTCTCCCCGGCCTGCCTCGTCCAAGCTGTGGGCTCGCCAAGCTTTCCTGCTCGGCTGGCTTTGCGGAACCGTCTCCTTCCTGATCTCCCTCTTCTGGATCACGACAGTCACCGGTCTCGGCTGGATCCTGCTCTCAATAGTGGTCGGACTTTACCATGGCCTCTGGGGGCTCTTTTCCGGTGTCGTCCTCCGTCCAATCGGTAATGGGGGGGGGGGGAGGAGGGGATGGAGAGAATGAAAAAACAGGGAATCTCTCCAAGGCCTGGCTTGGCAACACGCGGAATCTCATCGTTGCACTGCTCGCTGCCGCCGGCTGGGTGGCCGTCGAGTGGCTCCGGGGTACACTCTTCACCGGCTTTGGTTGGAATCAACTCGGTGTTGCCCTGCGCAACTGCATTCCGCTGATCCAGATCGCCGGCATCACCGGGGCAGCAGGGCTGACCTTCCTCTGCGTGCTGGGCTCGGCCATCGCCGCCATCACCCTCGAGCGCCTGCGCCGGGAGATCCGCTCCGGCAGACCGCGGCCGCATGTCGATTTCTTTGCCGCTATCTTCCTCGTGGTACTGCTCTTCGGCTACGGGGTTAAGAAGATCAGCATCCAACCGCCTGTAAGCACCTTACTGAAGATCTCGGGCATCCAGGGAAATGTGCCGGTCTGCGACTACTGGAATGTGAAGTGTGAGGGACGGATCATGGAAGGCTATCTGAGCGGGAGTCGGAAGGCCCTTGCCGGGGATCCCGATCTGGTGGTCTGGCCCGAGGCGGCCACGCCGCGCCCGCTCCTGCTGGATGAGATCATCTACAACCAAGTGAAGGACCTGGCCTCCGGCACGCAGGCCGACTTCCTGATCGGCAGCGTCCACTACGAGCAGGAGCCGCGGGGAGATCACAACTCCGCCATCCTGCTGACCAAGCACGCCGAATCGGCGCAGATCTACAACAAGGTCCACCTCGTTCCCTTCGGCGAATATGTCCCCTTCCGTCACAGCTTTCCTCTCTTCAGCTGGATCGTGGGGAACAAGGTCCCCTACGACTTTGATCCCGGCAAGGGTCCGGCCCTGCTGGAGCTCTCGGTGAAGCCGATCAAGCTCGGGCCGCTTGTTTGCTTCGAGGATACGCTGGGAGATCTGACACGCCGTTCTGCGAAGCTTGGAGCGCAGCTCCTGATGACCCTGACCAACGACGGATGGTTCGAGCACTCCGTGGCGACCCGACAGCACCTCGCCAATGCCCAGCTTCGTACCGTGGAGACAGGGCTGCCCATGGTACGCGTGGCCGATACGGGGATCAGCTGTGTGATCGACCGCTGCGGCAGGATTCGGGAGATGCTCGCGGGTCCCGGCGGGAACACCTTTATCGAGGGGATCCTGCAGGCCGAGGTGCAAGTTCCCCTCCATCCCGAACAGACCTTCTACACGCTTTATGGCGATCTCTTCGCCCATATTTGCCTCGGCCTCGCGATCGCGGCTTCACTGGCGGCTTTTCTGACGTCACGGAGACGGGACCCCAGTGTCTAGTGTGTTTGGAAAAGAAATTCTCCCGCAGGCGCAGAGGCGCAGAGGAAAACAGATAAGTATGTGACCCGGGCGCAGTCCATATGGATTTTTTTACAAATTCCTTGTCTTGATCCAAAAAAACTCTGCGCCTCTGCGGGAAACTCTTCATTGATCCCTCTTCTGATCGCTCTTGGCATTCCTTACGACTTCATCCATAGATCACCCATCCCTCATTCACCTTTCCTATGAAGCATCTTCTTTCCA
>CAIOJL010000080.1 GCA_903858595.1 uncultured Spartobacteria bacterium
AGCGTTTTTGAATTAGGTGTAAACATAACCTGAGGCATCGAAGTAGTTAGAACACTGCAAAGGTAAAAAGTGGGAAGGTGGGAACTAAGCCCGAGGGGAAAGGCAACCAAGCCCTTGGGATCGGGCAGACCGTCAGATAATAGACTGCGACTCTGTCGTTGCCCGAAGGGTGCCGCGGCTTCCCGGGAGGGAAGCGGCATCAAAGCATCGGCAGATGCTGAGGCACAGGAAGTGGCATCTAAAGCTGAAAGCTGATGATGGGAGCTATCCTGTATTGCATTCTGCAGTTATCGGTATTACCTATTCGGTATGACAACGCTGACACTCAAGGTTCCCGAGGAGCTTCTTGCCAAGCTTGATGAGGCGGCTCGTCTTGATAGAACTAGCCGATCCGAGCTGTGCAGGAAGGCTCTTGAGGCGCGGTTAAAGAAAACTCCAATGAGGCGACGCAGTCTTCTCGAGTTAAGTCGTGATCTTTGTGGTGCGGGCTCCAGCGGTATCAAGGATCTCTCCAGTAACAAGAAGCACCTTGAGGGGTTTGGACAGTGATCGAGATGATCATTGTGGATGCAGGTCCACTTGTTGCCTATCTGGATCGGTCCGATCATCATCATGAGTGGGCAAAGATGCAGATGGGCGGCTTCACGGCCCCTTTGTTGACTTGTGAGGCGGTGCTTGCTGAAGCTTCATTCCTGCTGCGTCGTGGAGGGATCAATCCTTCAATACTGTTGAGGTTGGTGGAAAGGGAGGTCTTGAAGCTTCCTCTGGATCTGGAAACTGAGGCATCTGTGATCGCTCAGATGATTGAACGCTACAACTCTGTGCCGATGTCCTTAGCTGATGCCTGCATTGTTCGCATGTCAGAAATTCTCAATAAGACCCGTGTGTTTACCACTGATTCAGATTTTCAGATTTACCGAAAGAGCGGCCGCAAGGTAATCCCCCTACTAGCTCCATGGTTATAAGGTAGGAACCAAGCGACTGTGGGGAAAGGCTGGGAAAAGGCTAAGGATTCCGCGAAGCGGGAGGGGATCGGGAATCGGTTATGGGGAATAGGGGCTTGGTTCTTTGATTTCCTGAAACGAGTAACTATGACGGTGGAACTGGTGTTGGGAAATCTGGCTAATGATGCCTTGACATCAAAAGATGGTATGTTATGATGATTTTTATGAGGACAACGCTTACAATTGATGATGATTTGGCAGCAATTTTACAAAGTAAGGCGGCTCAGCGCGGGGTTGCCTTCAAACAGGTCGTGAACACTCTCTTAAGAGCGGGTCTAGGAGCCACTGAAGGTTCTCTCCCTAAGAGAAAACCGGTGAAGGTCACGGGTCGGGCCCTCGGGATGAGGCCGGGATACGATCCGGACAAGATGAATCAACTGGTGGATGAACTGGAGGCGGAGGAGCACCTGAGATCCAAGAATCGGTCATGATTCTTCCGGATGTGAACCTGCTGGTCTATGCCTATGACTCCTCTTCGCGTCATCATGAACGGGCGAGGTGCTGGTGGGAAGATTGCCTGAATGGCACCCAGATGATTGGGCTCTCTTGGGTTGCGGTGCTGGGATTTATTAGGCTTCTGACGAACCCTAGGATCTTTCAAAACCCGTACACTCCCGAGGAGATTCTTGTCATTGTGGAATCGTGGTTGGAGCAACCGCATGTGAAGTTTATCCAGCCATCGGATCGGCACTTCACGCTGATTTCGGGGCTGATCAGGGAGGTCGGAACAGCGGGGAATCTGACGACGGATGCTCACCTTGCAGCCCTTGCCATGGAACGCGGAATGACACTGCAGTCCACGGATGTCGATTTCATAAGATTTCCCAGCCTGAAATGGAAAAATCCGATAGGGTGATGGGTGATGGGGGGATACCGCAAGGCGGGAGGGGATAGGTGATCGGTTATGGGTAATCGGGACAGCTCCACAACGGGCTTGTCCCGTTGGAGGTGGAGTCCTGGTCATCATAGGTGACGCTGGACTCAAAACTTCCTTTCCATGGGTCAAGCCCATGGGGGATCTGGGGGAACTTCGAGTCAGAGAGCGGTGGTTTGAAACCCCTTGCCGTGTGTATCCCGTGGATATACACTGAGACCATGAC
>CAIOJL010000081.1 GCA_903858595.1 uncultured Spartobacteria bacterium
ACCACATCA
The DNA here is from genome assembly GCA_903858595.1 of uncultured Spartobacteria bacterium. Taxonomy (GTDB): domain Bacteria; phylum Verrucomicrobiota; class Verrucomicrobiia; order Chthoniobacterales; family UBA6821; genus UBA6821. Next base: position 10 of record CAIOJL010000081.1, read on the forward strand.
AACTGAGTATAACCACCAGCAGCATTGTTTAACCGATAATCATAGACATAATCCCCATAGGAAAAGGAAGGAGGAATAACATCACCCCAATGTTCACTACTGTAGCTCTGGAATGTCAAAGAATGATTGTGCACAACTGATCCTTGATCGGTGTAATTATAAGCACCACCACTAAATAATGCAGATGTGATCTTTCCATTATCTACACTAAAGGCATTCTGGTAGGCACTACTAGCATAGTTTCTATTGGCGTCAAAATGGATTCCGCCAGTTGATCCCGAGATGGTAGCACTAGTTGCAGCAGTGCCAGCATCGTTGAGGACTAGATTCAAATTGACGCTCTTGGATGGGCTAAGATCATCAATCATCGTAAAATCATAACTGAGTCCGGCTTTCGCAGATCCTGCGAATGAGGTGAGTCCTGCGGCAAGGGCAAGAGCGAGGAGGATTTTTTTCATGGGGATCAGTTGACTGAGGTTGGGTTGGTTTTGGTTCTTCGAAAATTTTTAACGAATCGCCGTCGAGTGTTCCCCCCTCTCGAGATTTGCCAAGAAAAAAAGAGGGAGGAAATGTAACAGTTTCGTAACATTCCAATCCGGCTGCGATGCAGAGCCCATGTCTCTTGTGGCTCTTGTGCCTTTTATGCCTCTTGTGGCTCTTCGATCTCCCAAACTCTGTATGTAGGCCTCGGATACCCTCGGCTGTTCCCTCGGTGGTGAAAAAACTGCCGTTCAGCTCCCCTGATTGTGCTGTTCGTGTCGTTCGTGGTTATTGGCAAACTCTCCCAGACAACAAAAAACCCGCCTTCCTGCGGTGAAGGATGAAGTCAGAATGATGAAGTATGAACTGGGTAGCAGCCGGGGAAGAAGCCTGCAGTCCGAGTTCTCCCGCTGTGGCGCAGAGACGCAGAGGGAGAAAAAAGATGAAGAATTTGGCCCCAAGATGCACAAGAGTCACATGCCGAGGGAACCAAGTCCGTGGGAACGGACGCGGTAGATCACGCAGTCGCGTGACCCGCAGGGCACCACGGCTTTGCGGTAGCAAAGTGGTGTCAAAAAGAAGTCCCGAACAAACGAAAAACCCGCCTCCCTGTTCAGGAAGACGGGTTTCTTTAGAGTGATGGGATTGATCCTAGGGCCTAGAGTCTCAGCTCCTAGAGCCTTTTCTCTCCCTTAGGCCGCGAGGGCTTTCTCTTTAACGGGCCACTCTAGTCGATGGGTTAACAAGCGTCAGCTTGCCATGGAGTCCCTGAACCAAAGGAAGGCCCAGCCGGGCATTCTCGGCACGAAGATGTCTATCGACACGCTTGAAAGCACGCTTTGCCGAGAGAATGAAATCGTTCTCTGTTTTTTTAGCAGGGTTTTTCACTTCAGAAAGATAGCTTTTAGCTCATGAACAGAGCAAGTCTGGGATTCAGCCATCAGAGTGGGTGGGGTGGTCTGGCTATCCCATGCACCCCATCGATCGGCTAGAGGCGCATAGAGTTTGACGAGATTCGCGAGGCTTCGGTGGAATCGGCGACGGATATCTGTTGCCGGGACGTCATGACCTCCCTTTTTGACCCGCTGCCGGACACGGGCAATGGCAATCGTTGGACTTGGAAGCCAGAGATAATGCAGGTGAATTCGGTACCCCTGCTCCTTTGCTGCAGCTAGGAAACGAGCATATGTTTTGCCGCTGAGCGTCGATTCTAGAGCGAAAGTCTCACGGCCCTCTACAAAATCCTGGATTTCCGAGAGAAGCAACCTGCTGGCCTTGATCCCTGCAGCCACTGGATCAAAGGGTGACAATCCCCGTGCTATCTCATCGGCATTGAGAAACCGTAGGCATTGAACCTCCTTTGGGAGGTACTCCCTTGCGAAGGGTGTCTTTCCTGCACCGTTACAGCCTCCGATCAAGTAGATGATAGGCTGATCCATTGACATGAAGATTGTTTCTTACCCAGTAAGCATCAAAGGTCAAGAGCCTGAATCGATACAAACAAAAAACCCGCCTCCCTTTTTAGGAAGACGGGTTTCTTTAGAGTCTTGGGATTGAGCCTCAGACCTAGGGCCTAGAGTCTAAGCACCTAGAGTCTTTCTCCGTTAGGCCGCGAGAGCCAAGGAGGCTTCCTTGCGGCGGCGGACGATCACCAGTCCAGCGATGCCAGCAACAAGGAGCAGGGGGACAGATATTACGTGAACGAGATACCTTCAATGCTATCGATGAAGAGTTCCACCAAATCGCTTGTCTGAAGGAGTTGATCAATCTTGGGCCATCGTTCAGAGAAAACTCGCTCGAGTTCCTTGCGTCGCATGTTTCCTAATCGGATCCAAATGACTTTTGGCGGTGGACCAATCAACGACATGCGATCAAAAAAATCCGTATCCTTGGTCACCAAGACAGAATCTTGCGCAACGGCTTCATCCCAAAGTTCAAGATCTGTCAGGCGGTTACCAAGCTCCGTTGCATGGACTGTCCTGAGCCCCAATCCGCGGCCCAGCGCGATGGGTAGATTTTCGTCAATGAGAAGCTTCAAGCCGCTGCGAGGGCTACGGAGTGCGTGGCACTGAGACGACGGGCAAATTCCAGACAGGCCAGCACATCGTCACGTGTCAGGTTGGGATGCCCCTCAAGAACATCCTCCATACCGTCCCCAGCACTGAGATAGCCGAGTACCGTATCCACAGTGATGCGAGTCCCACGGATCACGGGACGACCACCGCAAACTTCTGGATCGAGTTCAATCCTCTGATTCATCTTCTTATGATCGCTCTGAAGCTTCATTTGTCTAGAGCAATCCCTTGCCTAAACCATCCCTTTAGTCCCCTCGGCAAGCCAGACCGTTGCTGCGCTATGTTACGGATCCCTGCGAGATCAGGTTCCTGTAGCCCTCTCCAGCATAACAAACAAAAAACCCGTCTCCCTGTGGGGAAAGGATGAAGTCAGAAAGATGAAGTATGAACTGGGTAGGAGCCGGGGAAAAAGCCTGCAGTCCTAGTTCTCCCGCTGTCGCGCAGAGACGCAGAGGGAGAAAAAAGATGAAGAATTTGGCCACAACATCGAATGCTGGGAAGCATGATGGTGCCTTTGAAAAAGCCTGCAGGATAAGGCCATCGGGAGACGGCGAAGCAATATGCGCAAGAGGCACAAAAGGCACAGGCCGAGGGAAAGCAGTGTAACAAACAAAAAAACCATCTCCCTTTTCAGAGAGACGGGTTTTGTTAAGTTTTAGCTCACGGGATGTGTTTTTGGATGCTGGGGATGTAGAAAGGATCGCGGTAAGCGGCCAGAGATTGCTTGCGGGATCTGAAAAGATTTTCCTCTCCGATATCACGGGTGAGGTGCTGGAGGTTTAGATCCTTGCGCAATCCTTCCGTGACACGCGTGAGGGCAAGAATGACTCCCCTCGCCGCCAGATCGGCATGCAGTTCCAACAGCGCGCGTCCCGCCGTGAAGTCCATCGAGGTGATCGCTCCGCAGTCGACGATGATGACCCTTACACCGGGAGATTGGGCGACTAAGTGCCTGATCTCCTGACAGAAATGGGGGGCATTGGCGTAGTAGAGATCGGTGCCGAACCAGTAGAGAATGACTCCCGGTTCGACAAAGACACCCGGTACGGTCTTCTCCATGCGCCAGTGGATCTCGGGATCACGGACGACAACTCCGGTGCGGGGCTGATATCCTCTGCGGACATGGTCGAGCAGTGAGACGATGATAGCCAGCACGATGCCGTACTCCACACCGAGTCCGACCACGGCGAGCGCGGTGAGTAGGGCGACATGGAACTCCTTACGACCGCAGGCCCAGAGTTTTCGGAATCCCCGTAAGTCCACCATGCTCGCGGCAACCACAAAGACAATCGCCCCGAGGACACAGAGGGGCAGGAACTTAAGCGGTCCTGTGAGCAGGATCAGGACGACAGCCACCGTGGCGGCGGTGGCGAGATTCGCAAGCTGGCTTCGCCCTCCGCACGACTCCAGCATGGCGGTCTGAGTGGGGCTGCCATTGACGACGAAGGTGCCGGTGAGTCCCGCGACAGCATTCGCCATGCCCAGCCCCAGCAGATCCCGGTTCTCATCAGGCATGGTGTGGTGCTTGATTCCAAAGGCTCGAGCGGTCGCTGAGCTCTGGGTGATGATCATGACAAAGCAGGCTCCGGCAACAGGAAGCAGGGCCTTCACGTCTGACCACGAAATCCTCGGCAGGGCGAAGGGAGGCAATCCCCCTTCCACGGGACCGATGAGGCGGACGCCATGGTGCCCGAAATCGAGAAGGTAGCTGGCTAGGATAGTTCCAATCACCGCAATGAGGGCGCCGGGAACCTTAGGAGCCCAGCGTCGGGTGCCAAGTATGAGTGACAGGACGATCAGCGAAACAATCAGAGTCGGAGCATGAACTTCCGGGAGATGGTTGAGAATTGTACGGAGTTGTTCTAGCGTCACCGAGGAGGGCAACGGTATTCCGAGCATCTGGCCAATCACGGCAATCCCGACCTGAAAGCCGACCCCGGTGAGGAAACCGATCAGGACGGTTCGGGAGAGAAAATCAGCCAGAAAACCGAGCCGCAGGAGGCGTGCGAGAATGAGCAGACCTCCAGTGATTATTGCTACCACCGAGGCGTAACCCAGGAATGCGGCAGTACCTGGAAGAGCCATCGGGGAGACACCGGTCGCCAGGATCGCAGCCGTGGCGGAATCCGCCGCCACGAAGAGCGAGCGCGCACCTCCGAGCAGCGCAAAGGCGATGACCGGGAAGAGAAGCGTATAGAGACCAGTGATGACAGGTGTCCCGGCAATCCTGGCATACCCCATCGCCTGCGGGATATTCATCGCGGCCAGTGAAACTCCTGCGATGATCTCGGAGAGAAACTTCCCCGGAACCAACGGAAAGATCCCAGGGCTGAGGCCACCAATTCCTTGAATGAAGGAGGCCAGCCTGTCTCTAAGTGAACTAGGAGAGTGGGGGGCGTTACCCATGCTTAAGCCAGCTGAAGACCGTGAGTAAGGAATGGCTGGAAATCCTCTCTATTCTCAGTGAGAAGCTGCGCGGAGCAACCGATGGCCGTTGCGGCGATAATGCAATCAGCCAAGGATCGGGAACGACGTCCCGTGACATTAAAGAGGTGCGCAGCTTCATTGGAAACTTCACGATCTATGGGGATCACACCCGTGAGGATCTCCGATACCAGAACGCAGTCATCATCAGTGAGCGGGCCGCATCGAAACTCCGCCCAAGCCATCGCGCTGACCTGAACGGAGACCCCTTGTCCTATCCAGGTAAGTATACTCTCTGACAGCTTGTCCGATACACCTCCGGCAAAGCGGATCAAGCAGTTCGTGTCGAGATGAATGGGCATTCCGGTTCCCATCTTATCGACGGGATTCACGGGCAGTCTCGATCCACGAATCCAGGTTGATCTTGCGTGTCTTCAGTCGTTTTCTGAGTTGTTCTGCCGCTTGCAGGCGATGCTTGATCTCTTTGCTTTGGGACTGGGACTGTTCAGCAATTTCAAGACTTCGGCGGATTACTTCAGCTTGGGAGGTATGCCAGATTGTGGCCAATTTCCTAAGCCGGGTGATAGCGCTCGCATCTAGGGCAAATGTTGATCGGTGGGTCATTACAGCCATACCATAATGAGTACCATAACAAATGGATGACGCAAGCGAGGGATGCTAAAAACAGATTCAGGTGACGGGATTAGAGAGGATACCGATCTTCTCGATCTCGACCTCGACAGAGTCCCCTTCCCTGAGCCAACGATGGGGAGTCCTTCCGACACCCACGCCCGATGGTGTGCCGGTCAGGATCACAGTGCCAACAGGCAATGTGGTATCGCCGCTCAGGAATTCGATGAGTGCCGGGACATCAAAGATCATGTCGCTTGTGTTGGAATCTTGAAGGGTCTCGTTGTTCACTCGCGTGGTGATGCGGAGGGCATTGGGATCAGGGACCTCGTCACGAGTGACTATCCATGGGCCCATCGGAGCAAAGGTGTCGAACGACTTGCCGCGGCACCATTGGGAGCCGCCCCATTCCTTCTGCCAGTCCCGGGCGCTGACGTCATTGGCCACGGTATAGCCGAGGACATGATCGAGAGCATTTTCTCGGGTGGCATTGAGACAATTCTTTCCGATGATGAGGGCAAGCTCCCCCTCGTAGTCGAGTTGTGTGGAGGCTAGGTTCCTGGGGATCTGAATTGGTGCCCCGGGATCGAGGAGTGACGAGGGGTTCTTGAGAAAAAGGATGGGGAACTTCGGGATTTTTGCATTCATCTCCTCGGCGTGCTGGCGATAGTTCAAACCAATGCAGAGGATTGCCGCCGGAACCATTGGTGCCAGTAGAGTGAAGGTGGTGATATGTTCACCCGTGAGGTGAACGCCTTGAAAGGGATCTCCGGAGAGGACCTCCATCGCGTTGCCCTGGTCATCGAGAGGCCGGGCATAATGAATGCTGCCGTCAGGGAGCAGGATGCGGGCAATCTTCATGAATGAAACCTACATGACAAACAGTATTAAGAGCATGAAGATTTCACAGAGATGAAGGGGATTAAGGGGATTGTTCTGGTTCATCCGCAGAAAGTGAGTTTATCCCTTTCATCCTCTTCATCCCTGTGAATGAAGCCTTAAACCTTTTCCATCTGCATGGCACGCTCCGCCATGTCAGGCCCGAGGTAGCAATGCGAACCGACGGAGAGGAAGCCATGCCGAGCGAGCATCTTCATGTAAAAGGAGTGAGATTGGAGCCCCTCCTTTGGAAAGTCCCCGACCAGTGAATCCTCGTTGGTATAAAGCTCCAGGAAGGCTACTCCGGCGGCCCGGTGCGCAAGCGAGGCGATTCCCTGCTGGAGTTCACCAAGTGGCAGGTAAAAGAGCGTATCGCTGCAAACGATTAGGTCGTACTCCTCGGAAAGACCGATTTCCTCGAGCGTGGCAAAGGAGCCGAGTTGGATGTTCCGCTTCTTCCCAAAGCGCTCCACAGCATAGCTGCTGGCATCGACTCCGGTATAGCGTATCTTAGGTCGCAGTGTGCGCAGGGCCGACAACCAGTTCCCCTCCCCGCAGCCAACATCGAGCACGGTACGGACGGGGCGCTCGAGATAATACTCGGCAACAGAGAGAGTCAGGGCAGCTTTCCTGCGGATTGCGGCACCCGATTTAACCCGGGTCTTCGGATCACGATACCACCGGTCGAAATAAGCCCGGTCGTAGCGGGCAGTGCCAGATTTTTTACTCATTATAAAAAAATCGGTAATGGGAAACCGGTGATCGGCTATAGGGTTCCGAAAGATCCCCCATCCGCCTAGAACCTATCACCTATCACCGGTGCCGTCAGGCACCTAGGAAGGAGCAGATGTAGTGGCAGGGATCGAGCTTCACCGTGATGGTGAATCCGGAGTTCGCGGGAACGTCGAAGGCATGACCCGCTGCATGAGAAAGCGTCTTATCCGTTCCATCCAGCACAACCTCGCAGGAACCCTCGACGATATCCATGCGTTCGGCCTTGCCCGTTCCGAAATGATAGGTTCCGGGCAGGATGACCCCCACGGTCTTGTGGTGACTCTCATGTGTGATGACAGTGTGCGAGATGACGCGCCCCTCGAAGTAGATGTTGGCCTTGGCATGAACGGTGGCATTAGTGAAATCCATGCTGCGGTGATCGGCGTAAGGCAGATCTTTTGCAAGTGCAAAGCACGGCATTTTCCGCCCATGATCGCCGGCAATGCGCTTCGTGCCTCTGATTTTCCTTGGTTCTCTAGCTCTCTGGGGCTCCTCGCTGCCTGCCGAGATCGGAGCCTCGCAGGATCAGTGCATTGCCCGTTATGGAAAGCCCGAGCGCGATGCCCTCAAGGAGAGCGGATTACTCTATTTCCGAAAGGATGGCATCTGCACGATCGTTCATTTCTATAAGGGGAAATGCGACGTCTTGAGTCTCTTTTCCGATAAGACCGAATCAGGAGTGCCTGAGGATCTTTCCGCTGATCGGATCAAGTCTCTGCTGGAAAGCGAGGGAGCCAGTCCCGACTGGAGGCCTGCAGGTTGCTACTCGATCAACGGAGTCTGGAACACTGCTGATGGAAAATCCTTCGCCATCTACGACACCATGCGTCACAAACTCGCAATCATGACACACGAGGCCTATGTGAGGGAGAAGGCCGATGTCGCCAAAACTCGTTCTGGCGTGAACTAGAAATCGTACTCTGAATATATTCTAGAGGTAAGGGGGTCGAACCCCTGGTTGCCCCAATGGGAGTTCAGGGGAATTCAAAAATGTCCAAGGACACTTATAAATGGGGACTCCCAGCATTGATCTCATATCAGCAATCTCAGTCAAGGGGTGAGAAACTCCAGGCTACAAATAGCTAAAAAAAGTGGAAAACAGTTCTTCTCTGAGTCTGAAAGAGAATTTAGATCATGGTAAATCCCGTATTTTCCATGGAACACTTCATCGTCGAACAAATGCTACTTGAGGATCTAGAGCTGGCTGTCGTATGGGCGGCGAGTGAAGGATGGAATCCCGGCCTGCATGATGCGGAGATTTTTTATCAGAACGATCCGGAAGGCTTCTTTATTGGAAAGCTTGATTGCAAACCAGTGGCTGTGATCTCTGCGGTGCGTTACAGCGGCGATTACGGATTCATAGGTTTCTACATTGTGGCTCCAGAGTTCAGGGATCACGGATATGGCGGACACCTTATTCAGCGTGCAGCGCAGCATCTAGCCGGATGCCGCAGTATCGGACTCGACGGCGTGGAGTCCCAGCAAGCCAACTATGCGCGCCATGGAGCCCGCTATGCCCATGACAACATCCGCTTCGAGGGACACGGTCCGGGCGAATTCATTCCCCTCCTCTCAGGAGCAGAAATCAGACCCCTTGCCGACATCTCATTCGAGGCAGTTCTTAATTACGATAACCGTCACTTTCCCGCAGATCGCTCCGTTTTCCTGAGAGCCTGGATCGATCAGCCCGAGGCCCTGGCCCTCGGAATCCTGCAATCAGGGAAACTGACAGGCTTCGGAGTCAGACGTGCCTGTCGAAAGGGATACAAGATCGCCCCGCTCTTCGCGAATGATCCGAAATCTGCCTCAGCACTTCTTTTATCTCTCCGTCAGGGTATTGACCAAGAGACTCCATTCTACCTTGATGCACCTCAGACGAATTCCGATGCCATGACACTCACCAAGGAACTCGGCATGAATCCCGTGTTCCATACGGCCCGCATGTATCTCGGGGAGACACCCGAACTTCCGATTCAGGAGATCTACGGGATCACCAGTTTCGAGTTAGGATAGTCCCCGTAGCTAATCCCCCAACTCAATGAAGCCTTCGATACTCATCGAGACTAAAATCTAAAGTCGGATGTCTGGCCCGATCGAGATTAGGGCATTCTAAATGCTTTAGAGAGCCAGCATTCAGAGGATTTTCCGTCCCTGAATAAAACCCGGTCAAGAAGCACGAGCACAGCGATCATAAGCAGGATATGGATGAAATCCTTCCAGCGTGTAGGCGCTGACGAGTCCGAGCGCCCAGAGGACAAGAAGAACGATGGCGATTGTGTAGAGCATAGTGGTTGGAGATGTGGGGTTTTGTTTTGAGGAGAATCAGATACTCCAATCAATAAGTCATGGACCGCGTCGTGGTGGTCGTGTTCGGCGTGCTCCTGCTCTGCTGGCTCACAGTCGTGGTATAGGGAGCGCGACCACTTTGGGTGCCACTGTAGGAGAAGCACGAAGTCAGCGTTAGTGTCAGTATCAGGCTGGCGATTCCAATCATGGAGGTTGTTTTCATAGATCGAACCTACTCCCAGAAAAGCCTCTAAGCTAGATGGGTAAATGCTTAGAAATGATTAATGAAATGGCTTAGGGATCTCATACGGATCTCATCCTGCAAGCTAAGCACTTCTACCAATAGAATTCGGTCAAGAGATGTGAGAGGGTTTCAATCTATGAAAACAACCACTCTCACCTTACTTACTCTAAACCTTCTTGTCGTCGGCGCCATTTCCGGTTGCAACACCATCAGGGGTGTCGGTCAGGATGTCAGCGCCACAGGTCGAGGTGTCAGCAAAGGCGCTGGAGCTGTATAGAGCTCCATGTAGTCCCTAGTGATCTCTTTTCTTAAGACCGCCTAGGGGGGTATCCAGTCTGGGATGGGAATTATCATAGTTCCCGTCTCGGTTGGAATCCGACCGATCCTCCCAACTCCGCTACAGTCTTCTCCAGTCTGCTCCCATTCAGTGCGGGGCAGCCTGTGCTGGAGGAATGGTTCTTGTAGCCGGGATAAGGCTGCGAAAGAGTGCCCTATGGATCCCTTTTTTACCGGACTCGGCCAGAACGTCTATGATCGCTGGAAGCAGGAGAACTTCGATCTCTCCGCCTTCCCCGGGATCGCCGAGGAAGTCCTTCTGGAGAATCCCCCCTCGGACACCGTCGATCTGGGATCTCTAATCCAGGAGTTCCTCCTCAACGATGAGCAGCCTTTCCAGACATCCTCGGGATTCGGCCAGCCTGAGCTGATCGTCTATGACAATCCCAAGTTCTACATCCAGATCCTCTTCTGGCTGGATGGGACGACCGACATCCATCAGCACGAGTTCTCCGGAGCCTTTCATGTAATGGAGGGGTCGAGCATTCACTCCCACTTTGAGTTCGAGAATGTCCGTCCCGTGACGGCCCATTTCCGTCTCGGCGAGTTGAAGCTCAAGGATGCCACCCTGCTGGAGACGGGAAAGACCGTTCAGATCATCTCGGGTCGCAGTTGCATCCACTCGCTCTTCCACCTCGAGACCCCCTCGGTGACAGTCGTCATCCGCACCCATTCCGATCCGGGAACAGGACCTCAGTTCACTTACCTGCCTCCCCATGTGGCAGTTGACCCGGTCCATCACGACGCCCTCACCATGAGACGCAAGCAACTCCTAGATGTGATGGAGCAGACGGGCGATTCCGACTATGCTGATCTTGTTGCCGAGATGGTCGGCGAGCTCGATTTTGAACGTGGATTTTTCATCCTTCAGAATTGCATGGGCCACCTCAGAAACCTCGGGGCCTGGGAGGATGTCTGGGAGGTCTTTTCATCAAAGCACGGACCCCTTGCAGAACCGGTCGCCCCTACCCTTCTGGAAATCATCCGCCGTGACGGGATCGCAGCGATGCGAGGGAACATCGAGGATGCGGAGCACCGCTTCTTTCTAGCGCTTCTGCTGAATGTGGAGCGGCGTGAAGACATTCTGGAGATGGTCTCCCTGAAGTCCGACGGCGATTCTCTGGAAACGATCAGGCGCTGGGCTGAGGAGCTGATGCAGCTGACCGAATCCGGAACATGGATCCTGGACGCTTTATTCCCTGAGGAATTCGGCATCGCCGAAGAAGAGCAGCCCCCTCTCTTCCTCTCCGCACTGAGTTACTTCATCACCGGAGGCAAGGCCTCTGCCGAGCTGAAGAGACTCTCCACAAGCGATCTCGCCCTCCTGAGAGAAACTTTTGCCCGTTCCAGTTGGAGTTCACTGCTCCTCCCTCTTCAGGGGAAGAACTTTCCTTCCAAGGCATCAAACAAAGTGAAAAAAACCGCCGGAAGCAAGAATTCCAAACAACCGGGGAGAGGGAGGCGATAGCTCTTTCCACGGTACTGGAGGCTCCCATCCACCAAAAACAACGAAGGCCTCCTTGTTTGCAGAACCCTCTGGTTTGACTGATCGCTGATGACAACGGAGGATCTTGTCATGAAGTGTTATTTAATCGTGGGCTTGTTCCTGTTTCCCGCCGCAACAGGCTCCCTGATTGCCTCAAATCTCCCCCTTTGGGAACGACTGACACCACAGCAGCAAATGGTCCTGAGTTCCGGAAAGCAGGTCGTTCTTGAGGAGGAGATCCCTGACAATCCCTGGCCAAAACTGACGATCTATCAGTTGGTCAAGAGCAGCTCCGCCGACGTGGCCGCCGTCTTTTGGAACAGCGAACTGGACACGAAATACCTCCCAAACTGCAAATATGCACGCATCCTTGATCGCCCCTCCCGGGATGTGCACAAGGCGGAGTTTATCCTCAGGATGCCCTTGTTTCTCCCCGAGGAACTCTACGTGTCGCGGATCACGATCAAGAGCCCTTCGGAGAACGTTTTCGAAATTTCATGGAAGGTGCTGGAGTCGCGTTACTCCAAGGAATGCAACGGCATGATCCGGATCGAACCTCATGGTGACCTGGCCATCTTCAGCTATCAGAACTTCGTGAACCCACGGAGTAACTTCGCGGGCCTTCTGCGTTGGCCGGCACAGGCCAGCATTGTCGATAGCGTGAAGTCCTTGGTACGCCAGGTGGAAACGGAGAAGCAAAAGAACCCTCAACTCCTGGCCGGTCAGCTTCAGGCCGTTGAGCAGGCAGTCGGCATCCCTCCCGGTTCGCTGCGATAGGGAAGCGCTGAAGGTTGACCGCTAATTCCCGTGAGGCATAGGATTGCCCCATGATCCGTTCGTTTGCTGTTTTCCTACTGCTCCTTGCCGGAGCAACGGCATCGCTCTCTGCTGAGGAGTCGATGTGGAGTGCGTTGACACAGCAGCAGCATGCGCAGCTTCTCGCTGGCAAACAGGTGGAGTTGGAGGAGGAGATCTCAGGCAAGCCCTGGCCCCGCTTCACGATCTACCATCTCGTGAAAGGTACGCCTGCAGATGTTGCGGCCATTTTTTGGGATTGCGAACTGGATCCGAAGTATATTCCGAATTGCCTCTCAGTACGGATCATTTCACGGCCGGCCCCTTGGATCCACGATGGAGAGTATACGCTGAAGATGCCCCTATTCCTGCCGGACGAGGTCTATGTTTCGCGAAATGAACTGAAGAGGCACTCCGCCACCTTCTATGAAATCTCCTGGAAAGTCCTCCGCTCCCGCTACTCCGAATCATGCTCAGGATCGCTACGTATGGAGGAGCACGATGGGAAGACCCTGCTCTGCTACAGTAATCTCGTTGTCCCCGGCAGCCACCGCCTCGCGGGACTTCTCCGCTCAACCGCGGGAAGTCAGGTGGTCTCCAGCGTGCAGGCTCTTGTCCGCCAGATAGACTCGGAAATCGAGATGAGGCCCCAACTGCTCGAGCAACAGCTTCACTCTCTGGAACACGCTCTGGAAACGGCAAAGTAGCAAGGTGCCAACCCTCCTGCATCTGACCCTACAGGCGTGGCTGCTAGTGGCCGTCGCCGCATTCTGCATAGGTTTCACCAAGGCGGGATTCGGTGGATTCGGACTCATTGCGGTACTCCTCATGGCGCAGGCCTTTCCTGCCAAGGAATCAACCGGAGCCGTGCTCCCGATGCTCATCATGGCTGATTTCATGGCTATCTCCGCCTATCGCAGGCATGTCTCGTGGAGAGAACTGTGGAAACTCTTCCCATCGACTTTTCTAGGTCTCATCGCGGGATGGTTGCTGATGAGCAGGATCCCCGACGATCTCTTCTCTCACTTCCTTGGTTGGCTTATTCTTTTGATGATGGCACTCGTCCTCTGGCAGCGATTCGATAGGAGGATACTCTCCGGAATCATGCATCACCCGGTTCTCGCGACAGGATCGGGATTTCTGGCCGGCGTGACCACGATGATGGCCAATGCGGGCGGTCCCGCGATGACCTTTTACCTCTTGGCCAAGAGGTTCGACAAGATGGCCTTTGTCGGAACCTGCGCCTGGTTCTTCTGTGTCACTAACCTGGTGAAGGTTCCTCTGAGCTGGAATCTCGGCCTGATCACCATATCCTCCCTGGCGATCAATCTGATGATGCTCCCGGCAATTGTTGTGGGAATGGTCGCGGGGCGCCTCCTTCTCGGGAAAGTTTCCCAATCAGCCTTTGAATGGGTGGCCATCATCATGGCCATTGCCTCTGCGGCCCGAATGATCATGGCGTGATCGTGGGGTAATCCTCCTTAGTTTTTTCTTCAGCCTTCAGCCTTCAGCCTTCAGACTTTTCCCCATGCCCCGTATCGCCGAAGAGAGTGTCCAGAAGGTCGCCGACGCCAGCGACATCGTGGAGATCATCGGAGGTTATTTTCCATTGAAGCGTGCGGGGACTAGCTTTCGGGCCCTCTGCCCTTTTCACAAGGAGAAGAGCCCCTCATTCCATGTGAATCCCTCGCGGCAGACATTCCATTGCTTCGGCTGTGGTGCCGGAGGGGGGGTCTTCCGGTTTGTGATGGATTACGAGCATATCGATTTCCCCAGCTCTATCCGCAAGCTTGCACAGCGTGCCGGTATTGTCCTGATCGAGAACAATGATCCTGCCCAAGAATCGAGACGCGATCAGAGAAGTAGATTGATCCAACTCCACAAGGAGGCCGCCGAGTGGTTTCATCTCAATCTCCTACGCAACCGCGATGCCGAGCACGCCCGCGCCTACCTGAAAAAGCGGGGACTCACCAAGGAGATCGCTGTGGAGTGGCTGCTCGGATTCGCGCCAGGAGGATGGGAGACTCTTAGGAACTGGGCAATGGCCAAGGGATTTAGCCGGGAGGAGTTGCTGTCGAGTGGACTCCTCACGTCCAAGGAGGGTGATACCCAGGGAGGCTATGATCGGTTCCGCGACCGACTGATGTTCCCCATCCGAAATGACTACGGCGAAGTGGTTGCCTTCAGCGGCCGTATTCTCAACGACAACGACCGGGAGGCGAAGTATGTGAACTCGCCTGAGACGCCGATCTTCTCGAAAGGACGTGTTCTCTTCGGACTCGACAAGAGCAAGCGACCACTGATCGAGGCAGGGAGTGCCATTGTTCTAGAGGGACAGATCGATCTCATTTCCGCCTTCGAGCATGGGGTGAAGAACGTGGTAGCTCCACAGGGGACGGCCTTCACGAGCGAGCAAGCGCGCCTGTTACGGCGGTTTGTGGAGAGGGTGATTCTCTGCTTCGACTCGGACAATGCCGGCCAGAATGCCGTGGAGAAATCCCTTCCCGCGCTCCTGAGCGCAGGTCTAGCCGTTCTGGTGGCCAAGCTTCCCGCTGGGGAGGATCCCGACTCACTCATCCGGGGAAAGGGGGTGGAGGTCTTTACGGAGAGGATTTCCGGTGCCAAAGACTTCTTCGATCATACCATCGATCGGGCTGCGGAATCAGCAGGAGGGAGCCTTGGACCGAGGGAGAAAGCCATGGTCGCCCAGCGCCTCGGGGTTTTTTTGGCCCTCTTGTCGGACACGGCTCTCAGAGAAACCACGACAACTCATGTCGCAGTCAGGTTAGGAATTTCCGAGTCGGCGCTTCGTGACGCCGCCCTCCGCAATACCATTGCATTGCCCGAACAGGAAGAACCAGGAGCTAAGCCAGCGTCTGCCGGAGGCCATTCTCCAGTGTCGGCTTCTACAGAGCTCATCTGCGGCCTTGCACTGCTCTCCAAGGAGGCCCGAGAGTGGATCTCCTCGGATACCTCTTTCCGCGCCGAGGAGTTGGACCCGGAACTAGCCTTGCTGCGTGAACTCCTGCCTCCACTTCATGGTGTGGATACCCCCACCCCAGCGATCGTCCTGGCTTTGATCCCATCCTCTCTACAACCCCTAGTCAGTGGATGGGAATTGGAGAAGTTACCACCTTCCCCCCTGTTGGCAATCCAGGATGCGATCCGCAACCTACGCATGATCGATCTGAAAAAAAAACAGGAGGTGGCAACCCTCCATCTGAGAAATCCAGGCCTCGAAACGGCTCAAATGATCTCTGTCCAGAAAGAGATCCTTGACCTTCAGCTCAGGATCAACGAAATTTCCGCGCCTGCGACTTCGGTACCAACTGAGCTACGTTGAAAAAAAAATCCAAACCTTCCCCGTCCCGGAAACCCTCCGGAAAGCCCGTCAAGCCAACTCCTGTAGTCAAGAAGGCACCGGCGAAAAAGCCTGCGCCTAAACTGACTAAACCGGCCAAACCTGCTCCAAAAG
>CAIOJL010000082.1 GCA_903858595.1 uncultured Spartobacteria bacterium
ACTGCCGACGGATTTTACCCAGGGGGCATGACCAGAGTAATTTATCGGGGTGCTTTTTGAATGACTGGATATTCCATTGAACCCGAATCTAGGGGGGATACGAAAATCAGATGACCAGGTAAAGATCAAAATCCATGCCGATCAGATCTCGGTAGTGATCCGACTTGCGTGGGAGGATCGGACTAGTTTTGAGGAAATCAAGGAGCGCACTGGCCTCGCGGAACGGGAGGTAATCGACATCATGCGTCGCGAGTTGAAGCCCTCCAGCTTCGCCCTATGGCGGAAGCGTGTGGGTGGTCGGGTGACGAAACACCGAAAACTTCTGGAGCGACGGTTGAAGCCTTCTAATGATGAGGGCTTGGAGTGATAGAACACTTCGGGATTCTCGCAGATAAGTAATCGATCACGGGATTAATAACAGCTGCTTTAGGACGGAGGGAATCCGCTCCTTCAATTTGAAAAAACCATGGGTCGCGTGCGGCCAGAATGCCTCATCCCAAGAACGCCGTATTTTTCGCAGAGCATCGCCCTCCTTCGCCAGCTCCGAGAGCAATGGGTCGATCACGCTGAATGTTGGGCCAACAGGGGGAGTCATCATGCTAAGAGAGAGTGCTCCGTATTCTCGTAGGAGAGTGTGCAATCTTGCTGATATGGACTTCTCGCTTCCTTGGAAATTAAGGACCGAGCACTGAAATTCAGCCGCCAATCGATTGGCTGTTTCCTCCAGTGCCGTGTGCTTCCATGTCACAGGGAAAGCTGCAATCCCAGGATAAGCCTCAGCCGTCTCGAGAAGGACGATTCCCGCCACGTCGCTCCGGGGAATTCCCCAATCCTCCGGGTAGAGATCCTCCTCGGTGATTAGCAGAACTGTTTTTTCGCCTGAAATATGTTGATCTGGACGAGTCAGCGGGATCGGCGGGTGATTTGTGAAAGACTCCGACAGTAGTGGGACATCCTTGGCCAGAAGTCCGTGCGGGGCATAATGCCCGTTCGTGAATCGTTCGATATTATCGGCAGTCGCCTGATAGACCTTTCCTTGAGTCTGTAAACCGCAGACCCAGCGCCACGAGAGGGTATTGGAAGCCGGATCTCCGTCCAGAAGGTGCCTCATGAAGAAGTCAGCCCCCAGCTGCCATGGCAGACGTAACGTATGAACCCAGATGCTCGCAAACCACATCCTGACATGGTTGTGAAGGTATCCGGTCTAACGGAGCTCGTTGGCCCAGGCATCCAGGCAACCGATCCCTGTCATCCCACGTTCTGCTTTTTGCACCCGATCGTTCAAATCAGGATCCTCTTGCATTTGGACTCTAAGCGTTTGAAGCGCCTCAAGATACTCCGACCAAACCGAGGGCCTCATCTCTAGCCATCCCTTCCAATAGGTGCGCCAGCAGATTTCCTGAATGAACTTCTCAGCCTCTTTCTGAGAATGATGTTTAAGAACTGCTCCGACGATTTCAGCTTCCGTGATCAACCGGTGACACACGTAGGGAGAAAGCCCCGAAACACAACCGGGAACAAAGTTGCGGCCCTGCGCATAGCTCGTGCCTGCATGGGGTAAAAAACGCTCGAGCGTTTGCAGTCCCTCCTCACGCGTAGGATTCATTGAATCAACACTCACGGATTATGAGGTGAGCAAAAACCGCTCCGGCACTCCGCAAGCCGCTCCAAGGATGCTGCCCACCACGGCCCCGCGGTGGCAGCTGTCACCTCCGACCATTGCATTGGCGATGATCCCCGCCGAGAAGTTGCGATGGTATTTCCAGACGAGATAGAGTGATGCAGGCATCGCATCGGCAATGTAGCAGGCGGGGCTGAAGCGTGATCCGATGACATGCTCGTCAGGCTGGTGGAGCCAGGAGTCGGATTTGTTCCCTGAGATCCAGTCACCCGCCTCCAGCCGTATCGCCTCGTGAACTTCCATCCCTTCAGTCACCTTCCAGAGAAGGCGGACCAAGGTGTCGGCTGCCCGGAGAATATTGGCATGGGCATGAGTTAATCCAACATGCTCCTTCACGATCATTCGCAGTTCCGAAAGCCCAGTCCCCTCCAACGCGGCGCAGAGAGCGGGCACGGTGGCAAGACCCCCGATGTGTTCATCACTGATGCCGCACTTACTAGGCTTCTTACCCTGTGAATAACGCGTGAAGAACGCCCGATGATACTCCTCAACGTAGGTGTCACGATGCCATCCCGGCTCGAGCATCCGGGCAATGTAGCGCTCAAGCCAGGCATCGGGATCATAACCACCTCTTTCCTTCACAAATGCGAAGAGTTCTCGGGCGAGTCGGTAATTCAGGGTGTTCTCCCCGGCCTTGAGGAACTGATGATAATGGATCCCGCGCTTCCCCCAGTATTGGGTCTGATCACGGAGGATATCCCCCTTCTCGTTGAGCGCGTGGTATTCAGATCGCCAGAGAATGCTGCCCGAATGGGGACTCTTGGGCTCCATGAAGCGGTCCACAGTTCCATAGTCCCGGTGGAGTGCCACCGTGTCGTAATACCAATGGACAGGCATCGCCAGAGCATCAGCAGCAAGCGAACCTTGGTAAGCTTGAATCCAACGCGAAACAGCATTCATAGGATCAAGAGATTATACCGCTTGGGATGATCAGCAATCGGGAAGGAAGAGTTCCGGTTGGGCTTCGTCGATCTTTCTGCGAAACAGGGATCGCGTCTTCGCAGTGGATTTTCGTGGTGTTGCTACTGGCCTGGGTCGTGTTGATTTTGGACCGTTTGCCCGCATGATGCTCCAGAGGTTCGCCGGATCGATAATGGCTGCCGGATATCCGTTTCTGTTATTGAGTGCAGGATGATGCAGCGCCGTATCGGATAGATCCCGGAGTTCCGGAACCCAGCGGCGGATGAACTCTCCATGGGGATCTTTCTCCAGAGACTGCTTGATTGGATTGTAGATGCGCGGAGGTGAGCCGAGGGTGGTGCCGGCCTGCATCTGGATCTGGCTGTAATGGATGCCCGGCTCGTAGTCTAGGAAGGTGCGGGCAAGATGAGGGGCGAAACGCCGCCAATCGAGATTCAGCGCATAGGAGGCAAACGAGACAAGCATGGCCCGGGCACGGAAGTTAATCCATTTCGTGGCATTGAGCGACCGCATGCAGGCATCGATGAAGGGGTAGCCCGTCATCCCTTCAGACCACCGCATGTAGGAATCTTCATCCCACCCATGCAGGGTCTCAGTAGCCGGATTGATGCACCGCCACTCCATCCAATGAAGGCGCTCGAATTTCTGCAGAAAGTGATCCCGCCAGCGAAGGCGCGTGAAGAAGCTTCGGATCTCCATGCCAGCACCGCGCTGAACTCCCTGAGTTAGAGTTCTCCGCGACTCACGGAAGGCAAGCCTTGAGGAAAGGCTGCCCCAGGTAAGATGGGTTGAGAGGCGAGAGCAGACCTCGGAGGATCTTAACGGGCTACCCATCTCCTTTCGGTATCCTTCGCCATTGAGGCAGCGTCCCGAGAGAAAACTCTCCAACAAGCCAAGGGCCCGGAGCTCTCCCCCAGTCTGGAGTCCGGGTGTCTGATCGGACGTTGAAACAAGCTTCTCCAGGCTTATGAACGTGAACTCCGGGAGTCGCTTGGGATTCCGCCAGAAGTCTGGCATCTCCGGTTCTTCACCGCCGATCCAGTTGAGCCATGCTCCACCCTCCAATTTCGGCATCCCCTTTCCCCGAATCACCCCGTTTTGATGAAATTCCCTGACGGGGATTCCCCGTGATTTCGCCATGGCCAGAACGGCACGATCTCTCTCGAAGGTCCAGAGGTTCCCCGTCTCCTGATGACAGAGGATCGTCTCGACATGGTAGGTCTCTATCAGCGATTCCATCACGGAATCGGCGGAGGGCGCCTCGAAGATATGGAGTAGGCAGCCGATTCGCTCAAGTTGGAGAGTCAGGTCCCGCAGGCTCTCCAGGACGAAGGCCCGTTGCTCGGAGCTGGCTTTCTCGCTCGCCCAGTAATCCTGCTCCAGCACATAGAAGGCCAGGGCTTTTTCCCCCGTTTTACAGCGCTTTGAGGCCATGGCAAGGGGGGCATGATCCCTAAGACGCAGGTCACGCTTCAGCCAGACCAGGGTAATCTTTTCGCGATCCGGCACGAGACTGCTCATCTGCGATCTCCGCCGCTTTTGGATGCTGCCTTGCAAGCCTGGCTGCAATGGATGACTTGGTCCCAGTCCCGCTCCCATTTCTTACGCCATGCAAAGGGACGGCCGCATTGAGGACAGATCTTCTCCGGCAAGTCGGTCTTCTTCACCGCCTTCCCGTTGATCCTCATGACTAGCGATCGGAAATCAGTCTCTCAAGAAGGCTATCCCAGAGACGACCTCGGCTTGCGAGTGCAGCTTTGGCGGCATGAACTGCCTCATCCAGCTTCACAGGATCATTATCGCAGAGCGTAGCAACCAAACGTAGAGCCGCAGGACCATGCTCGTCCCCATCGAGTTCGGCATGGCGCTTGAGATAGTAATGAAAAATCGGAGCTTTATCTTCGCCGATGCCGAGCTGATCAAGCAGGGAGTTGAACATGCCGGGGATGATATTTTCACGGCCGAAGGAAAAAGCGGCCGCCACCTTGTGGGGTTTACCCTCTCTAAGGAGAGCGAACGTATCCTTCATGAAAGCCCGCGATGCATCAGAGACCATTGGTGCCTCCAGAGCCGCATCTAGGCCTCGGGTCTCCACAATTTTCAGGAACTCAGTGATCGGCACTGTGTTGGCACCCACCTCACGCATGGCCATGAGATAAAGCTCAAAGTGGCTGGCGTGTGAGGAATCTCCTCGATGGGATTTGGGGAGTTTGTCACTTTCCTCTGCTACCACGATATCATTGATCAAGCGCACCAGATCACCATGAGCTAGAGGCCTTGGCATCCAAGGCCATGTAGCTGGCGCTAGGACTGACTGCAAAAACTTAAGCAGAGACATAAAATCCCAAACGGGGAAAACATGATTTTCCATGAAGAGGCGAAGTTGAGCTTCAGATTGAACGGATCCAAAGATGGGATGTAACGCAATGGTCTCTAAGTCCGACTGCAGAGTTTCATTGAGGTATGCTTCCGTCACCGTAAGGGTAAGGGTAGTGGTCATAAAGAGATTCTATCAGGGGAGTCAATTTAGCATCCTTCATTCCACTTTGCCTAAGTTCTGGTTCCAAAATTGTAAAAAGCCTTTCAGGCAGTCTGCCATTTGCGCCTGCAATGCCTCTGGGATTGATTAATATTTTACTAATCTCTTATGGCCATTTCCTCTGAAAAACACACCATCCTGATCCTGCCGGATCAACTATCAGAGCGTAATGCGGCCCTCATATCGGCCAGAAAGGGCAGGGATCGGCTCCTCTTTGTTGAGTCGAGACAGACATTCTGCAAGTTGCCCTACCATAGGCATCGTCTCATGCTTCTGCTCTCTGCCATGCGACACTACGCAGCGGAGCGCGAAGCCGACGGATGGGAGGTCGAGTATCATCGGTTGGAGAATGCAGCTGACATGCGATCTGTTTTAGAAACGCACTGCAGGGATAAAAAGCCCGCATCCGTTCTTGTTACCAAGCCGAATAATTATGACGAGCAGCAGGCACTGAAGATGCTGGAAACCAAGTTGCCTGCACCTCTGACGATCATCCCAACGACTCAGTTTTTATGCTCCCGGGAGGATTTTGTTGAGATGGCAGAAGGTAAGAAGCGTCTTCTCATGGAGACCTTTTATCGCGAGATGCGTCGTCGCACGGGACTCCTCATGGAAGCTGACGATAGTTCCAAGCCACTGGGCGGGCAATGGAACTACGATCAGGAGAATCGTACCACTTTTGCCGACTGGAAGAAGGCGGGCATGCCTCGACCGAAAAAGTCGCATCGATTCCAGCAGGATAAAATCACGCAGGAGATCGCTCACGAGTTGGAGGCCATCTACCCTGATGCACCGGGACAAGCCGCTGACTTTGCATTGCCGGTCACGAGGTTGGATTCTCTCGAATCACTCCGCGAGTTCATCGAATCACGCCTGCCGGAATTCGGCACCTGGCAGGACTTGATGGTTTTAGAAGAGGGCGATCTTTTTCATTCCATCCTCTCACCCATGCTCAATATCGGTCTACTCGACCCCTTGGAATGCGCGTTGGCAGCAGAAAAGGCCTTCAAAGAAGGCAAGGCTCCACTCTATGCCGTGGAGGGATTTATCAGGCAAGTGATCGGCTGGCGTGAGTTTGTGAACGGAGTCTATTGGCTAAAAATGCCTGAGTACGCCTCGGTCAATGGTCTTAACGCAACACGGTCGCTACCCGAGTTCTTCTACTCCGGTGAGACCTCGATGAACTGCCTGTCCACAGCCCTCAGGGAAACGCTTGGGCGAGGTTTCAATCACCACATCCAGCGACTGATGGTACTGGGGAACTTTTTACTGATGGCAGGGGTCAATCCCCAGGAGGCTCTCCGATGGTTCAACGAAATGTATGTCGATGCCCATGATTGGGTGATGGCTGCAAACGTACTCGGAATGGCTCTGCACGCCCATGGCGGATACATGGCAACCAAGCCTTATGCGGCCAGCGGGGCCTACATCAGTAAAATGAGCAACTATTGCAGCGCCTGTTCATTCAGTCCCAGCATCAAGAGCGGCAAGGGAGCCTGTCCGCTGAATTTACTCTATTGGAACTTCTTCGATACGCATCAGGATCTCTTGATCCGAAATCCCAGAACCGCAATGCCTGTCCGGTCGTGGCAAAAACGCGAAGCCAAGGAGCGCCTCAAAATCGTCGCCGAGGCGAAGAGTTTTTTAGACTCCTTGAGCCATCATCAATAGATTCTTTCTTGAATCTGGTGTCACCTTTCGTCCCGACCAACAAGCCCAAGATTCAGGGTGATTTGGGTGTGAGAAGGATCTTTTTGTCGTTCTCGGGTTGCGGAATTTGAGGGACTTTTCCTTCGATAAAGACATCCATCTGCTGGCCGACGTACACAGGAATACTGGAGTGATCGAACTGGTAGATGACTTGCAGCACACGGGTGTCGACGCGCTCTGTGCTGTCCCCGGTGAGGGACTTCTTGGTGGTCACATAGGGTTCGATCCTGACGAATCGGAGTGGGATCGGGTCGGAACGCATTCCCTTGATGAAGGCGACGGCGGGGGCTCCGGCCGTCACGCGGGAAGCGCTATCTTCGTCGACATCTGCACGGAGCTGAAGTTGGCGCGTTTCACCGAGCAAAAGAGAAGGATTGTTTAGATCAGATGGTGGCACGGAGGCATACTCACCAGCCCGCAGGTCCACCCTGAGGATGTCCCCGTCACGCGGTGCACGAACGGTCAGGAGATCCAGATTCACATTGGCTTGGGCGAGCTGGGCCTTGGCGAGCTCCAGATCGGCTTTGGTGGTTGCGAGGGCGGTCTCAGCCGAACGCACTGCATAGTATTTCCTCTGGAGATCATCTTCGCTTGAGACATCCTTGCTTCTGAGTTGGTCAGTCCTGCGAAAGCTATCCTGTCGGTCGGCTAGGATGACCTGTGCTTCGTTGACCTTGGCTTCTAACAATCCAACCTGCGCTTTTTGATTGGCTACTCTCGCTTCCGCATCCCGTGTGTCCTGGCGGAAAAGCGGATCACCCGTTTTGACTCGGTCACCGACCTTCACGAACACTTGATCGATTAGCCCCGGAAGCAACGGCGCGATACGCACATTCTCATTGATGCCCTCGACCATTCCCCGTGCACCGATGGAGTCAGTAAAGGGAGCGCGTGAAGGCTCGACGAGAGGAGTCGGTGCCGGCTCCGGCTTTTTCAGCCGGAGCACGAGGAGTGTGACGGCAATGATTCCCGCAACGGCCAGAAAGATACTGAGACGTTTAAGCATGTTGATATTCGGAGGCGGGACAGCTCTTCACCACGCGTCCATCTTCCATCTCCGCAATCCAATCTGCGAAGGAAAAAATACGACTATCATGGGTGACAACTATCACGCAACGATCCGGGGCACAGGCACTCTTTTTGAGAAGTTCCAGGGCATGGTGGCCGGTTTTGGCATCCAGTGAGGCTGTCGGCTCGTCGCAAATGATGAGCTTCGGGTCATGGACCAAGGCGCGGGAGATGGCGACGCGCTGCTGCTGTCCTCCGGATAGCTGCTTGGGAAACGAGCGAATGCGCTCCCCTAGTCCGACATCCTGAAGGATCGCCGCTGCCTTTTCCTCCGCCTTACGGTAGTTCCACCCCTGCAGGATAAGCGGGATGGAGACATTCTCCACCACGGTGAGGGTGGGAATCAGGTTGAACTGCTGGAAGATGAATCCCACGTTCTTGCTGCGGAAACCGGTCACCTCGGAGACACTCATGGAACCAAGAGTTTTACCAAAGACTTCGATGCTGCCAGAGTCTATAGCCAACGTTCCGCAGATCACGCTCAGTAAGGTTGTTTTTCCGCAGCCCGAGGGGCCGACTATCATTGTGAGTTCACCGCATCGGGCCTCGAAGGAAACGTCACGCAGGGCATAGGTTGGGGTGTCGCCGTTTGGGAAGATCTTCGTGACATTGCGGACTGCCACAGCCACGGAATCCGACCCTGCTCTCGATGAATCGTGAGGGCTCATTTGAAGACGACAGCTGGCTCCAGCTTTGCGATTTGGCGGAGACCGATTGCTGCCGAAAAGCAGCAGATCAGAATGATGATTACCGCCACAAAGGCCGGCACCTGCCATGGCATGAAAAAAGGTGGCTGTTCGATTTTGAGGACCTTGTACCCGAAGATCGACGTCAACCCGACACCGAGCCCAAAGCCGACAAAACCAACGGAAAATGACTGGAGAAAGACCATCGCAGCTAGGATCGGCATTCGCGCACCCATCGCCTTGAGGTCCGCCAGATAGAGGAGATTATCGAGGATGAAGAGATAGAAGGTCTGCCCCGCGATCGCGATGCCGACGATCACTCCCATCAGAACCACCGTGCCGAAGGAGATCGGAATGCCGGTGTTCTTGATGTACCACCAGATCGTGTTCCAGAAGAGATCGTCCCTCTCAAACGCCTTTAGTCCCGGCAGCTTGCTGATACTATCCGCAAGCTCCGTCGCGGAGACTCCCGGCTTGGGCTCGACCAACACGCAGCTCATCATTTTTCGCTGGGGCTTTGAGAACTGCAGGGCTCGGTCGTAGGTGGTGTAGACGTAGGGTTGTCCAAGGAAGCTTCGGTTGGCATGGCAGAGGGCGACCACTCGGGCCGCCTTGTCGTTGATCTCGAAGGTGGTACCGATATCGATCGCGATCCCCTTGCTCTTGAATTTAGCAATACCGACCTGATCGATGATGACGGCATCGGGAAGTCGCAAGTCCTCGATCCTTCCCTTGGTGATCTCCATGGGGCGTCCAACAAAAGTCGCCGTGTCGAGTCCCACCAACTGAACATTCTGGAAGGATCCGTCGCTCAGACGGGCCTGCTCGATTCCAACATAGAGGGGAACGGCCCATTCGACTCCAGGTACACCGCGGACCCTTGTGACCTCGATTTCCCGAAGCGGGATGACTTCGTTGACCTGTTCCACCTTGGCATCGAAGACCCATACTTTTGCTCCAATGTTGCGGACTGTCGCGGAGGTCCAAAGCATGAGGCCGCAGAAGACCGAGGCCTGCTGGGTCATCAGCAGAGAGCAGAAGGTCAGCCCCACAATGAGCATCATGTACTTCGCCCGATCCCGGAAGAGCATCAGCAGGGCAATACGGAGCATGGGGAGAGAGAAGGATGAAACCTGAAACTGGAAACCTGAAGAGCAGAATGTACTGAAGTTAACGCATCAAGAGGAAATTCACTTGCTGAAGATTAGGGCGAATGGATCCGTGACTCTGGGGTTGCTTCTTCTTTCACGTTTCAATCCTCAGGTTTCCTGCTGCGCTACCGTGCAGCAATCTGCCGCGCCGCGTACTTAGCGAGCATATCGTACTCGAGGTTCACGCGGTCGCCGACCTTCAGGTCGCCAAGATTTGTCTCTTGAAGGGTATGGGGAATGATCCAGAGCCCGAAGCGATCCTCACCAAGCGAAGAGACTGTCAGCGAAACCCCATTCACAGCTATCGATCCCTTTTCGATGAAGTAACGGGCTCCCGCCAGGGGAAGTTCGATCAGGAGGAGGAGATCCGCGTTTTTGTTTTCTACAGAGATGACCTTGGCCGTCGTATCGATATGCCCTTGGACAAAGTGTCCGCCGAAACGGCCGTCTGCCCGCAGGGCGCGTTCCAGATTGACCCGTGATCCGGCAGCGAGATGACCGAGATTCGTCCGTGCAAGAGTCTCTCCCAAGAGATCGAAGCTTGCCGAAGAGGCTTCCTTGGTCGTGACAGTAAGGCAGCAACCATTGACCGCCAGGCTTTCTCCAAAAGAGAGCTCGAGCGCCAAGGGTGTTTCGAGAATCAGGCGCGCAGCATCACCGCGCTTATCGAGCGAGCGAATAGTACCGAGTGATTCGACAAGTCCCGTGAACATAGTGAGATACTACCCGAGAAACAACCAACCGGCCAGCGCTAGCACCGGAAGCAGAATCGGGAGTGCGTAGCGGAGGATGTATCCGAAGAAGCCCGGGCATTTCACGCCAGCTTCGGTGACGATGCTCTTCACCATGAAGTTAGGCCCGTTTCCGATATAGGTCATCGCACCGAAGAAGACTGCCCCCAGTGAGATGGCCATCAGGTGAGCTGGCGAATCGGTAGCAATTCTCATGACCTCGTGAGGGTTGTTCAGCGAGCCACCCTGCAGTCCCATCTCAACCGAAAGGAAGGCCAAATAGGTCGGGGCGTTGTCCAGCATGGAGGAAAGGATGCCCGTGGCATAATAGAAGTGAGTGCTGCCCATGCCGATCGACGCGGCAAGGGCAGGAGCATGGTGCCCCAGATAATCAAGTGCGGGAATCATGGTCAGGAAGATTCCGAGGAAAATCCAAGCCACCTCTTTGATCGGCTCGAATGAAAAGTCATTCCGCTGATGGATCAGTCGAGGGGTGAGATACCAGGAGAGGAGAGCAGCGAGGGCCATGATGATCTCGCGCCACGGACTTGGCAGGAAGACGGCTCCGATAATCGCCCCCAGAGGAAGCAGATTGGCGATGCCCTCAAGAGAGAAGCCGGGCCCACCAGCTCTTTCTCTCTCCTCCACCAAAACAGAGCGCACGGCACGAGGCGCCCTGAGAAAATTCTCTCGATCCATCAGGTAGAAAATCCCGCCCAAGACCAGAGTGACCAGCAGCCACGGTTGCCAGAGATGGAGCAGAGTCCAGAAGAAGGGCACTCCTTTGAGAAATCCTAGAAAAAGGGGCGGATCTCCGATGGGGGTCAGGGCCCCGCCGATATTCGAAACGAGAAAGATAAAAAAAACCGCGTGAAAATCGGTGAATCGATACTTATTCATTCGGATCCAAGGACGGATAAGCAGCATCGAGGCTCCCGTCGTTCCGATCAGATTAGCCAGCACCGCGCCGGTAAGTAGAAAAAGCAGATTCCCCGAGGGGCGCATCTCCCCTCGGATATTGATATGGATTCCCCCGGCCACAATAAAGAGCGAGGCCAGCAGAATCACGAAGCTTCCATATTCATGAAGGGCCTCGCCGACGCGATGAGTGTCGTGAAAGATCAGTAAATAGTAACCCCCTGTGATTCCCCCGAGCACCATGGCAACCTTGGGATAATGACGCTCCCACCAGTGATGAGCAACAAAAGGCATTACGGCGATAGCCAGCAACTGAAGGAGAAAGGGAAGCAGGAGCAGGGGCCCGGGGAGATGATGAGGGACTTCGGCAGCTGTCATGGCACTCAGTTTTTTTCATGGACATCGCAGGTTTCGCGAGCAAATTCATCTCCCTTGAATTTATTCTATTTCGTTTCCCTCTCTCGCCGATTTTTGTTTCTCGCCTCATTGCTGACACTTTCGGGATGCGCCTCGGTCGGAGTCGGCAATGTTTTTTCCAAGGGAGAAGCTCCAAAAAAACTTCCAACCAGGATTTATGTTCAGGAATTCAAAACGCCGTATGACAGCTTTCGCGTGGATCGTGGGGGCAAAGACCTGACGGCCTTCATCGCTGCCGAGAAGCTCGCTCTCGCCCACGCGATCGTCGATCAGCTCAACAAATACGTCGTTCCAGCCGAAGTCCTTGTGGAGGGCAAGGAGCCGCCACGAGGGAACTTCTGGTTCGTGACCGGGATCTATGACCGTGTGAATCAGGGGAGTCGCGCCTTAAGAACGATTGTTGGTTTCGGAGCCGGGGGAACCAAGCTTGAGACTCGTGTTCAGGTTTTCTCTGCTTCCGGGAAGAAACCCTCACAATTCCTCTCTCTCCTCACCTCGGGTGGGTCTGGCATAGCTCCGGGAGCATGGGCAGCCTTCACGCCTGCAGGAGTCTTCTCCGTGCCGGGTGCGGTGGCAAATGCAGGAGGCGCCTCGCTCGGAGGACTTTCGATTGACCGGAAGAGGACGGCACGCGAGATCGTTGCCACGATTTCCGAGTATTGTTTTCAGCACGGCTTGATTCCAGAACGGAAGATGCGCCGTCCGAAAAGACTCGGTGAATTGCCTGCTGTTCAACGCCCTGATTTCATCGTTCCAAAAAGCGGGTTGTAGTTAAACATCGCACATGTCTTCAGCGACTTTTTGAAGTGATGCTTTTCAAGAGTACGTCTCTCTGATTCCCTCCTTAGGTTGCACGGATACTTCCGAGCCTTTCACTTCCAAGCCGACACATTTTTATGACCACCGCTCTCCGTAAAACCAAAATCATCTGCACTCTGGGTCCCGCAACCGAGTCTCCGGAGCGTCTCCGCGAGATGATCCTGGCTGGAGCCAATATCTTCAGGCTCAATATGAGCCATGCCCAGCACGACTGGGTGCGCCAGATCGTCCCGACGATCCGCGGAATCGCCGCAGAGCTCGACCTGCCGGTCGGCATCCTGCTCGACACCCAGGGCCCTGCCGTCCGTACCGGCGACCTCCCCACAAAACTTGACCTCAAGGTGGGTGACATCATGGAGTTCACCGTCCGCGGTGCGCTCAGCGAGGAAATCTATTCCGTCAACGTCAACTACGACGGCCTGATCGACGACATCAATGAGGGAGACGTAGTCCTCGTGGACAACGGGGTTATCCATCTCAAGGTTCTTTCCAAGATCAATAACCGTATCCGCTGCGAGGTGCTCACACCCGGTGCACTTGGCTCCCGCCGTCATATCAATCTGCCAGGCGTGAAGGTTAATCTGCCCCCCCTCACGGAAAAAGATCTGGCCGATATTGCCGTCGGCACCGAGGTCGGCGTCGACTTTGTAGCCCTAAGCTTCTGCCGCGAGCCTTCTGACATTGTCGAAATGCGTCGAGTTCTGACCCTGCATAACAGCAAGGCCCGTGTCATCGCGAAGATCGAGGATCAGAGCGCCGTCAAGCTGATCGCCGAGATCATCAAGGAGACCGATGCCGTCATGATCGCCCGTGGAGATCTTGGTATCGAATGCCCGATGGAGGAACTGCCGATCATCCAGCGCAAGATCCTCAAGATAGCGCTTAAGATCGGCAAGCAGGTCATCGTCGCCACCCACATGCTGGAGTCCATGATCGAGAATCCTGTCCCGACCCGCGCCGAGGTTACCGATGTCGCCAATGCTGTCTTCGAACAAGCCGATGCAATCATGCTCAGCGGAGAAACCACGGTCGGAAAATATCCTGTCGATTGCGTGAAAGTCCTCGACCGGATTGCTCGTCGCATCGAGCGCAGTGGCAGTGCCCACTTCGCCGAGCAGACCTCACTCCTTACTCCCCGCCAGAAGACCGCGTATTCCGGTGTCGTGCTGGCCAACTCCTTTGCCAATGCGAGCATTGCCGTCCTGACCCGCCACGGCGATATGGCCGACTATACCAGCCACATCCGTCCCGAGCACGCTACCATCTATGCCATCACTCCTTCAGAAGTGACGGCTCGTCATCTAACGCTCAACTGGGGTGTGATGCCGATCGTGATGCCATTCAGTGCGACTCCCGAGGAGTCTGTCAAAAAGGCCGAAGAGCTTCTTCTTTCCCGAGGCCTCCTGAATAAAGGAGATCAGCTCATCGTGATGAGCGACATCATCGAGGGAGATGAGAAGTTTGATTCGATACAGCTGCGCAAGATCTAGACTGTAGGCAAAGAGCTTGAGATTTGCGTGTCTCGGGGTGTTGTTGCTCGATCGGCGTAGGATAACTACCGTCTTTTGACGGCACTTGCCTTCCAGCAAGCAGTGCCGCCCTGCAGGGCTGCCCCTTGAGGCAGTCTTCCGCGCCTCTTCCCTGATGCTTGGTGCTCGCGCGCCTACTGCGGCATCCTAACTTTCAAGCCTTGATCAGCTTCGAGTTATTGCGACACATGACAAAAAATCTGCAGTCGAAAATGAATGGCGCTGCGGTTTGCCAGGAAAATTGCTCAACGGTGGGACTCTTGACGTTCTCGCAAGATTTTTGCGATCTCTCGTAGAGGTTTCGTGATTAACTGACCTACGGAATAAATCAGAATTCCGAGCAAGACGATGGCTGATGCGATGTATTCCATACTTTGCTTGTTTCCCTCTCGCCTAAGCGAGGAAATGATTAGCCCGTCACTTCGCGGAATTCACCCAGTCCATGAAGCCCTTCGGGCCACCAGGGATGTAACCGCTCTGTTGCTTGAGCACTTTCCCATCAGGGGAGAGCAGAACGATGGTTGGGAATCCCTGCACCTGATACTGATCCTGAAGAGAGGAGTTCTGCATCTTCACCGCATTGGGAAGGGTTTTTCCGTGAGGAAAGTCCACCTCTACCAGCACGAGGTTCTTGTCGGCATACTCCTTGAAGGTTGCCTGATCAAAGGTCTCTTTTTTCAGGCGGATACACCATCCACACCAGTCACTCCCGGTGAAATCGAGCAGGACTTTCTTGTTTTCCTTGGCCGCTGTCGCGAGAGCTTCCTTGTAGTTGTCTCCCCAACCGTTGGCAAAGACTGGAGTGGTAATAAGAACGGCAGAGAGAACAAGGAGGAGGAAACGAGGGATCTTCATGTCTTGTCTTTGTGCCATAAACCCTTCGAGCGCAATACCAAAGTTAAGGAATTGAAGTGTGAAACCTGCCGTAACGGATGCGAAGCAATGGCCGGGCAATCAAACCTGAAACTTGGATGATGCCTGGCACAGGTCAGGAACATAGGTAACAACCATCAGCACTCCTCTTTTACCTGATAGTCTGCAATTCATGGATCATTGCAAAGTTTGTCCCGAGGTTCCTGAAAACTTTGTTGGTTCTTTCTTCAGGTTTCAAGTTTCAGTCCTCTTTCGGCATCCCCACCTGCCACTGGGGTGATATCTCCACATTGACGGAGCTTTGCTCGCCTGCGAGAAGATGGTGCAGGGCGGCGAAGGCGATCATGGCGGCATTATCCGTGGCAAGCTCCGGAGCAGGGAGGTGCAATCTCCATCCCCTGGAGCTGCAGAGATCCTGAAGTCCTCGCCGCAGGGCGGTGTTGGCTGCGACGCCGCCGGAGACAGCGACTTCATGGAGCCCGGTGAGCTCCATCGCCCGTATGGTTTTTTCGAGCAAGACGCCAACGATAGCCTTCCGAATGGAGGCGCAGAGATCGGCTAAGTCTCCCGGTTCCTTGGCAAGCCAGGGATGCTTTTCCAGAAAATAACGAACCGAGGTCTTGAGCCCGCTGAAGCTGAAATCGAGATTCCCTTTTTCCATCAGCGCCTTGGGAAATTCATGGCG
>CAIOJL010000083.1 GCA_903858595.1 uncultured Spartobacteria bacterium
CCCGGATTTTGCCGTGAAAGCACGCCATCAGATCTGGATGGTTCACCCGGATGGTGGGTCGTCGGATGGTTAAAACCGTTGAAGGGTTGAAACGTTACAACGTGCTGACAGCAGGCGCTCATTCCACTCTCCGAGACGAGCCATGATTAGCAAACTTCTTGATGGCACCCTCCCGAATTCAGCTTCAGTGGTTTCCGATTCCACCTTGTAACCCTGTAACTTTCTAACCATTTTAGCTCCCCTATCCCGGATCTTCGGGTTCCTAATGCAAATTTTTTGGGTTGAACTGAAATCCTCCAAGACACTAGTGCCTGAACATCAAATGCAGGTCTTGAATTATCTCAGGGCATCGGGATTACCCGTCGCCCTCCTGATAAACTTTGGAACACGCAGATTAGAATACAGGCGTTTTGAAAATCGCTTTCTCCAAACCCCATCCCTTTCATCTCCCTTATCCCTGTGAGATTTTCAGTCGTTAGTAGGCTTTGCCAAAGATGACGCGGCGCTGGCTTGGTTCGCCGGTGAAGGGACAGATGCCCGGCTCTTCAATGAACTCATCCCCATTAACTTTAGGGATGCACCGGATCGTCACCTTGAGCTCTTCCTTGATCTTAGCCTCTACCTCGGCGCTGCCATTCCAATGGGTCAGGGCGAATCCTCCGTGGATTTCGGGCTTATCGGGATTCTTAGGAGTGAAGAACGCATAAAACTCCTCCCTAGTATCGATCTTCTTGGTGTGTTCCTTGCGGAAGGCCTGCGCCCTATCGAGAAGCCCCTGTTGGATCTCGACAAGGATCTTCGGCAAGCGTGCGGCAAGTGAATCGGCGGGAAGAAATTCCTTTTCCTTCGGTCCCTTGTCCCGGCGCGCCACGGCGGCGCTACCCGACTCCAGATCGCGTGGGCCTATCTCGATACGGAGAGGAACACCCTTCTTGATCCATTCCCACGTCTTGGTACCACCTCCGATGTCCCGACTGTCGATCTCGATGCGAAGAGACTCACCCGCATAGGTCGCGGAACGGAGTGTGGTGGCGATCTCCTCGGCCTTGGCTAGTACGGCTTCTCGAGTTTCTTCCTTAGGCGTGATGGGGATGATAACGATCTGGGTGCCGGCGATGCGGGGAGGCAGAACAGCTCCGTCATCGTCACCGTGGGCCATGAGCAGTGTTCCGATCAGGCGTGTGCTGACTCCCCAGCTGGTTGTCCAGGCAAGCTCCTCGGTGTTATTGCGTGAGAGGAACTTGATCCCGGAGGCCTTAGCGAAGTTCTGACCAAGGAAATGGGAGGTACCTGCCTGGATTGCCTTGCGGTCCTGGACCATCGCCTCGATGCAGTAGGTACGGACGGCGCCGGGAAAGCGTTCACTCTCCGACTTCTCACCCCGGATCACAGAAATCGCTAGCCACTCGCGCGCGAAGGTATCGTAGACGCCGAGCATCTTCTCGGTCTCCTCGATCGCTTCGACTTCGGTCTCATGCGCGGTGTGCCCTTCCTTCCAGAGGAACTCGGCGGTGCGAAGAAAAAGACGGGGACGCAGCTCCCAGCGGACAACATTCGCCCATTGGTTCAGCAGGATGGGAAGATCGCGGTAGGACTTCACCCACTTGGCATAGGTTGCTCCGATGATGGCCTCGGAGGTCGGGCGGACGACCAGCGGCTCAGTGAGCTCTCCGGCAGGAACTAGTTTCCCGTCCTTGAGTTCGAGACGGTGGTGGGTAACCACGGCACATTCCTTTGCGAATCCCTCGACATGCTCCGCCTCCTTCTGGAGGTGGCTCAGGGGAATGAAGAGCGGGAAGTAGGCATTCTTGTGGCCCGTTGCCTTGAACATAGCGTCCAGCGCCCCCTGCATCCGCTCCCAGAGGGCGTATCCCCAGGGACGGATCACCATGCAGCCGCGTACCTCGGAATTCTCGGCCATCTCCGCCATACGCACGACCTGCTGGTACCACTCGGGGAAATCCTCTTCGCGACGCGGGGAAATAGCGCTTTCGTTGCCTTTACTCATAAGTCGAGCAGAGTAACGGTCATTCTGCAGGTGCTGCAAGCGCGGAGCCTCTGTTAGGCGGCTTCAAGTATCAGCGCCCGGGAGTCGTCGGCCAGAATGAAACTTTAAAGGTTGAGTTTGTGATCAAGGATCTCGCCTAGGTGGTCCTGCAGATCACGATTCTCCAGATGTTCGAGGACGGCGCCAAAGAAGCCTCGCACGATGAGCTGGGCCGCCTGCTTGGGAGCGATACCACGGGCCATCATGTAGAAAAGCTCGTCCTCATTCAGTTCGCCGGAGGTCGCGCCGTGGGTGCATCTCACGTTGTCGGCCAGGATCTCAAGGCCGGGCATGGAGTTGGCCTCGGCCTCGTCGCTGAGCATGAGGTTGCGGACTTTCTGGTACGCATCGGTCTCGTGGGCGGCTTCCTCGACCTTGATCAGGCCCGCAAAGATCGTCTTCGAGGAATCGGCCAGGGCATTGTGGTAGAGCAGATCGCTCGTGGCACGCGGTGAAAAATGATCCTGGAATGTGCGCTGGTCGATCTCACGCGTGCCGTTAGCCGGATTGATCGAGAGCATGACGCTGCGCGATCCCTCACCCAGCAGGTGACTGTCGCTCTCTCCACGGATGTACGCACCTCCGAGGTTCATCTGAAGGGCTGTCGAAACACCCTCCTTCTCCACTTCGGTGGTGTTGAGGTGAAATGCCGTGGCCTTGTCGCTCCATTCCTGGACACCGACGTAATGCAGCTTGGCATTCGTTCCGACCGTGAGGTCGTTGACGGCTATCGCAAGGGAACGCTCATCGCGTGAGGAGACGAAGCGGTCGATCACAGTAACGGAGGCCCCCTCGCCCAGCACGATCAGCGTGTGGGGGAGGATCGTGGCATTCTCTCCCTCGACCCAGTGCCAGATCTCGATGGGGCGCTCGATCACGACTCCCCTTGGGACATGGACGAAGGCGCCGCTGCGAAGGCGGGCACGATGAAGTGCGGCGAACTTCTTGGAGCCAAGTCGCGCCTCGGTGGACATGAAGTGTTTCCGGAACAGCTCCTCATGCTCCGTGGCTGCCTGCTCCAGCGAAAGCAGGAGTACCCCCGCGGGGAGGCCTGCCACTTCGCGATGGATGAGGGCATCATTGGCAAACACCAGCTTGGCCGCGAGGTCGGCAAGTCCCGATGAACGAGCGATCAAGACGGCTTTGTCCTCGACGGGCTTTGCAGGCTGGAACTCGGAGAGATCGAGCGCCTTCAGGTTGGCGAAACGCCACGGCTCGTCATTGCGCTTTGGCTGCGGTAGTGACTGGAAAAGCTCCCAGGCCTCATTCTGGTCCTTGCTGAACCACTCAGGCCAGTTAGTGGAGTTGCTAGAGTTGCCGGAATTACCAATCTCGGCGGGAGAGGTCGTGGTGATGCTCATCCAACGGATCCTTCCATCTCGAGATCGATAAGGCGCTTCAGCTCGACGGAGTATTCCATCGGGAACTGCTGCACGAGGTCATTCACGAAGCCGTTCACGGCGAGACTCATCGCCGCGGCCTCGCTCAGGCCGCGCTGCTGCATGTAGAAGATCTGCTCCGAGCTGATCTGGCTGACGCTCGCCTCGTGCTGCACGGCATTCCCCTGCCCTCGCACGCTGATGGCGGGATAGGTGTCGGTGCGGCTGTTGGTGTTGATCAACAGTGCGTCGCACTCGGTGTTGTTCTTACACCCTTTCAGATGCTTCGGGACATGGACCATGCCGCGGTAGGTAGAGCGGCCTGTTCCGAGACTGATCGACTTGGAGATGATGTTGCTGGTCGTGTTGTCGGCCGCATGGATCATCTTGGCACCTGTGTCCTGGTGCTGGCCATCACCAGCCAGGGCAATTGAGACGACTTCGCCGCGCGCGCCCTTCCCCTTCATCACGACTCCCGGATACTTCATGGTGAGCCGGGATCCGATATTGCAATCGATCCACTTCACCTCGGCATCTTCATGGGCGATGCCGCGCTTGGTCACGAGGTTAAAGACGTTCGAACTCCAATTCTGGACGGTGATGTACTGGATCTTGGCCCCCTTCATAGCTACAAGCTCTACGACGGCGCTGTGCAGCGTGGCCGTCTCGAACTTCGGCGCGGTGCAACCCTCCATGTAGGTGAGCTCAGCCCCCTCGTCGACGATGATCAAGGTTCGCTCGAACTGTCCGAAGTTCTGGGCGTTGATTCGGAAGTAAGCCTGGAGCGGGTGCTTTACCTTCACTCCTGGCGGCACATAGATGAAGCTGCCGCCGCTGAAGACTGCGGAGTTCAGCGCGGAGAACTTGTTGTCACCGCTCGGGATTACCTTGCCAAACCACTTCTTGAAGATCTCGGGGTGCTCTTTCAGACCCTCGCTGGATCCGACAAAGATGACTCCCTGCTCGCCGACCGCGGCCTTGATATTCGAATAGGCTGCCTCGCTGTCAAACTGGGCCTCCACACCCGAGAGAAACTTGCGCTCCTGCTCGGGAATACCAAGCCGCTCGAAGGTCCTCTTGATATCATCAGGCACCTCGTCCCAGGTCCGCTTGGGAATTTGTCCCTGCGAGAGGTAGTACCGGATATTCTCGAAGACAATGCTCTCCAGGTCCTTGGTAGCCCAGTGAGTCGGCATAGGCTTCTCCAGGAACTTGCGGTAACCCTCCTTGCGGAAAGCGCGAACCCAGTCAGGGTCACCCTTCACGTCGCTGATGTAGTCGATCGTCGCCTCGGTCAGTCCGACGCCCGCATCGAAGGCGTAGTCCATCTCGTAGCGGAAATCGCCGACGGAACGGTCAATATCGATGTCTGGTTTGGTCTCGGTGCTCATGTTGGGAGTTAAAGAGTTAAAAAAGTTAAAGAGTTAAAAGGGCAGGGAAGATACGAGCTTAGGCGGCCTTGGTGCCGGATTCCCCAAACTCTTTCTCTACCCAGTCGTAGCCTTGGGCTTCGAGCTTGAGGGCAAGATCCTTGTCGCCGCTGTGGATGATGCGCCCCTCGGACATGACATGCACCTTGTCGGGCACGATGTAGTCGAGCAGACGCTGGTAATGGGTGATGACAAGCATGCCAATATTCGGACCGCGAAGGGCGTTCACTCCCGCTGAAACGATCTTGAGCGCGTCGATGTCGAGACCGCTGTCTGTCTCGTCAAGCACGGCATAGGAGGGCTCGAGCATCGCCATCTGGAGAATCTCGCAGCGCTTCTTCTCACCGCCGGAGAAGCCCTCGTTCACCGAGCGGGAAGTGAAGTTTCGTGGCACACTCAGGGCATCCATCTTGGCATAGAGCTTGGCATAGTAGTCGGTCGCTTCCAGCTCCTCCCCCTCGGGAAGGCGGGCCTGAAGGGCTGCGCGGATGAAGTTGGCGATAGTGACCCCGGGGATCTCCATCGGATACTGAAAGGCAAGGAAGAGCCCGAGACGGGCGCGGACGTCGGGTTCCAAACCCAGGATGCTCTCACCATCCAGCAGGACATCACCCGAGGTCACTGTGTAGTCGGGATGGCCGGCCATGATTTTGGCGAGCGTGCTCTTGCCGGCTCCGTTCTTGCCCATGATGGCGTGGACTTCTCCCTTGGGGATGTCGAGCGTGAGGCCCTTGAGGATCGGCTTATCGCCGATGGAGGCATGCAAGTCTCGGATGGAAAGTGACGAAGAGGAATGGGCGGACATGGGCGGTTACTGGGTTAATGGTTTGTCGTTGGAATTAGTGTGAGAATGGGATTTTGACTTGGAATGATTCGTGTTTTTAGAAGATGTTCCGCAGTCGGCGCAGAGTCCCCGGAGCGTGACATCGTGCTGGGTGACCAGGAATCCGGAGGGGAGTTTCCATCCCTTCTCGCGGGTGTGGGAAAATCCGATGTCAGAGACATGACCGCATTCCGTGCAGTGGAAGTGACCGTGCTCCTGGAGGTTCGCACAAAATCGGGTTGGCTCACGGTCGACATGGACGGCCTTCACCAAACCGCTTCCAACCATCGTTTCAAGGCAGTTATACACTGTGGCGAGCGAGATGGAGGGCATCTGCTTCTGAGCCCTGATGAAGACCTCCGTGGCCGTCGGATGATCCCTCTTGTCCATGAGCACCTCATAGACCTGCCGCCGCTGAGGCGTAAGACGCAGACCTCCCTGCACCATGGCGGATGCATAGTGTCCCATCGCGCTTTCGTTGGAGGGAATGGCTGCCGGCTTCTTCATGAGATAGTTTCTCAATCTAGCACCCGGCCAGACTCATTCAAGATCAATCAAGAACTATTCTAAATAAAGAATGTCTCTAGAGGATTATTGGGGGGAATTCTGCCGGATGAACCCGGGCGATTGACCTGACATCAGGATCAGGCAGAGCAGATTGATTGAGTCTTCGTAATACTCCTCCCTGCTACCCAGTGCATAGCGCTCAACCTTTGCTTTCCAAGACTCCATGCCCAAGGCCATTGCGGCCACACCTGTTGGGGAAATGAAGCAAGCTGTGTCAAAATCGCTGTTGTACACGGGCTTCCCATCCAACCGGTAACCAGCCTTGAACTGCTCCGGATCTTTCACGTTCATCACGGCCCACCGCATGAAGCGTCCAAGAACCTCGTTGGTACGATCATCTCCCTTGTCAGGGGAGGCAAGAGCCGCCCAACCGAGCCGCCAAGGTACCCTGCAGGCATTATAGTAAAAGTCGCCATCATGGCGCCCCTCTAGGAAGCCGGACCGAGCAGGAACCCAATGTCCGTTTTTTTGAATTGCGAAGTCAGGAATCAGCCCTGTCGTCTTGTTCCCAGCGTAGAATTTCTCAAGCTGTAACTCTTTAAGGATATCATAGGAACGTGTCTCCACCTTCTTCCAGAGAGGATCACCCGTTACTTTACCGAAGGCTCGGAAATGAGTCGGCATGAAGTCGGAAGGGCGAGTCTGACCGGGCACCTCGTTCCAATCGCCCAGGCGTAGTGAAAAATCGGTGCGTACCAATGAGGATCCGATGGCCCGGATCAGGCTCTTGGCTTCCGCCAGATAGGCCTCATCCCCCCATCGCTCATGGGCCAGCAGGAGGGCGTAGGCGATATCGAGTTCCCCGTCGGTGGCGCAATCGTTTTTCCCAGGTCTTTCATGAGGAGGGATCTTCCAGCACATAAAGGCGGGATTGATCGACGAGGGGAAACGCTTCCTGAAACTGTTTAGGCCATCGAAGTATTTTTTTGACTCGGAATCTTTATCGGCCATGAGTGCGGTGATTAGCATCCCATAGCCGATCGCCTCGGAGACAGTCGCCCCCTTCCCGTTATAGTTGACCTTCCAGTCTCCGGGAAACCGCACGGAAGGATTTAGGTATTTTTGCTTCCAGTAGGAATAATAATCGCAAGGAGTCTTGAGAAGGGGGCTACTTGCGACGGAGACATCGCCAGCTTTGAGTGGCTGAACTGTGCCAGCAACCATCCCTACGAGTACTAGCACCAAAACAACCTTGCAGGCGAATGAACGAAGATTCACGGGCTCTCGGCGAGTTGCTTCAGCAGGCGTAGGCGGCTTTCCGGCAGCTTATGCGCGACGGTTGCCAGGGATCGGTGGGCGGGAACGGAAGGGTCATGGATACCAAGAGACTTTGCCAATTCGGTCTCGAAATGGGTAACAGCACGACGACTCGGCGCCTGTGCGCGAAGGAATCCCCAGGCGCGTTCCAACAAGGCAAAAACTTCGGGAACCGGATACATCGGTTCGGTGAACAGATTGCAGAGTTCGGAGAAGTAGGAAGCTGAAAGGATAGTGGAATAGGTCGCGGGAAGAAGCGCTTCTGTCTCAACCACCACCTCGCTGAGAGTGTGAAGATCGCCGTTCTTGGGAGATTTAAAGGCGATTCCAGCAACGGTGAAGAGCTCCAATCTCCCGGAAAATGGCCCTCCCGGCTTGGCGGCACTGCGGGCCGTCGTCTTCACCTTGCCATACCGGTCGGTCAGCCAGATGACGACGAGACTATTCTCGGAGAATTTATACCGTCGCAGCAGAATGGCGCGGGCCTCTTCCATAGCTCAACTTCCCGTTCCTAATACCCAACTAAACGCCCGACTCATCTTCTATAGCCTGGAGAAGGCACTCCTGGATGAAGGCGTAGAAGTTCACTTGCATCAAGGCAAGGCCACGCTCGGTCTCGAGATCAGAGGGCGTTTTTCCCGAGAGATCCTTTTCGGTAAACCGATGCTCCTCGGCAAGGGCTAGGCGGAGGGCGTTCAGCGTCGTCAACCAGGCATCCGAGTGATCAGGAGAGATCTCCAAGGTCCAGGAAGGGATCTTTCCTTTCCGCTGAATCATGCAAGCAAGGTCCTCCGACACTACGGCCCGCTCCAGATCAAAATGATGCCGTAGGCCCGGCTGCACATGATCCTGCCAATCAAGCCGCAGATCCTCAAGATCCTCACTTTGGCCGGGCGAGGGCAACAAGCGCATACTCCCATCAGGGTAGCGCTCCCAGGGGTCTATCGCAACAGCCTGCAGTAATTCGCCCAGCAAAGGATGGATCCTGCTAAAGCGGAAGTTTCCGTTTTTTGAGCGTTCGAAAATCATCGGTGTTAGTCCCTCAAGGTGACTCAGGAAGACTTCTCAAGAGTCGCCAGTAGGAGGAAAGAGTGGAGTTGCTGCACATAGTGCTCCGCCTGCTCCCTGCCGCCACCCCAGACAACCGAGCGCCCCTTGGTATGGACTTCCATCATGTGCCTCTCGGCGCGCTCTCGCGTCCATCCGAAGATCCGGCGGAAGACCATCGCGACATAGCTCATGAGATTCACAGGATCATTATGCACCACGACAAGCCAGGGGAGATCGAGATTCTCAGAGAGCTCTACTTCGGGAGCCTCGAGAAGCCCCGGTTGGTTCATTCCCTGCATGGCTGACTCATGGGTATGATACGCTCGGGACTGGGAAGGTCTCTTGACGCCCCTATCCCATCGATCAGGAAGCGGGAGATGTCCCGGCCATCCAGACCGGCACCGATTCCCTCCTGCAAAAGGTACGAGGTGATCATCA
This sequence comes from uncultured Spartobacteria bacterium, assembly GCA_903858595.1. Lineage (GTDB taxonomy): Bacteria > Verrucomicrobiota > Verrucomicrobiia > Chthoniobacterales > UBA6821 > UBA6821. Next base: position 8,992 of record CAIOJL010000083.1, read on the forward strand.
CCCTCGGAGGAAGATGAAACAGATTGGCCCGCAGCGCATGTGTGATCGCGTGATGTCCGGGTGAGTTCCCCGCCAGGACGGCTGTACGATAGCGCTCGATCAAACGGTCACCACGCGGAGCCAGCAAACCGAGCAAAAGCCTCCTTCCTTCATCACGGCTCGTCAGTCGAACGGACGAGGGAAGCGCCTGATCCAATGTACAATCCAGAGCCGTGAGCTCGAAACTCCCCCCCTCGGCCGCCAAGACGATGACCTTTAGAAGTGTCGGATAAATGATCGGGGTGAAGAGGGATGCATTCCAGTTCAGCACCGAGGAGGCCACCGCCCCCCGGATCGAAAGGGTCACCTCACCCAATGCATCGAGAAAGGGATTGCAGAGCTCGGCGGCGCGGGCAACAACGGCGTAATCCCCCGTATCGGGAATTTCCTCGCGCTGAACGGCAGCCTCTCTCATGAACCGAACGCTAGCACACCTCCCGAAGGGCAGCCTCTAAAATTTCCTCCTGACGGGCATGCATGATTGTGCGTTCTTGCGCGCTCAGATCATCGTAGCCCAGCAGGTGAAGAAGGCCATGGATAGCGCACAGGGCCACCTCGTGGTCTGCGGGGTGACTAAACTTGTGGGCATTGGCCGCCGCGATCGGCACGCCGATCAGGACCTCTCCGTGCTCGAAGGAGATGACATCAGTCGGTGTCGGGTCATCGAGAAACTCCCCGTGCACCTTGGCGATTGCACTCTCACCCAGGAGTGTGATCTCCACCTCGGGAGGAAGTTGTATACCCTTCCCCTTGTGCCGAGGCTTGGCGACACAGAGAGGCAAGGCCGCCTCCACGATCCTGCGGATCAAGGGCATATCGACTCTAAAGGAAGGGGACCGCTGGCGGTTAGCCCAGAGAAGAGTGGTTGGTTTCACGGAGTTTTTCAAAGAACGATCACCCCCCGGCGGCAACGGAAAGGAGTTCTAGTTTGTCACCCGTCACAATCCTGACCTTCTCCCACTCCGATCGAGGCAATGCTTGGCCATTGTATTCCACCAGAATCAGCAACGAATTCAGGCCAAGTTCAACCAAGAGACTCTCCAAACTCTCGGCCCTAGTCTCCTTTTGCTCCCCGTTGACAATGATCGCGGTCATGCGGCACTCGTCGTGAGGATCGCGGCATCCCAATCTTTCCAGACCGGCTCCAGGCCACGCGTCGTCAACATGGCGGCAACCTCGGCCGGCGTGCGATCATCGCTGATCGAGAACTGCTCTGTGGCGGAGGTGCTTCCACAAGTTGCCTCAACCATTTTGCCTTTTATTGTCTGATGGAGCTGATCAGCCCCCTGTCCGGTATAGCCGCCCGGCTCAGTATGACTTCCCGCGCTCATCATCGTGATGCCAAGCGGCGCCAGAGCATCGCGCAACAGAGCAGGTTCTCGCGTGCTCAGGATGATGCCGATCTGTGGAAAGGTCAGACGGAGAGCGCAAATCAGCTGGGTGAGGTCGCGATCGTCGAAGGAAAATTTCGGCTCGAAGGATCCAGCCGCGGGACGGAGTCGCGGCAGGCTCACCGTGATCTGGGAAGTCCAGCAGACACGCTGCAGATGGAGCAGATGCGCCGCCAGGGCCGTGGCCTCTCCACGCCATTCCGAGAGGCCGAACAGTACGCCGATGCCAAGCCTGCGGAATCCCGCAGCGTGGGCTCGCTCCGGAGCATCCAGACGCCAGTCATAATCTTTCTTCGGCCCCGCGGTGTGGAGCTCCGGGTAAACTGAGCGGTCATAGGTCTCTTGGTAGACAACAAGACCTTCGGCTCCCGCCGCCACGAGCGGGAGATACTCCTCGGTCTCCATCGGAGCCACCTCGAGCGAGAGGCTCGGGATCTCCCCGGAAAGACGTTCGAGGCATTTTTGAAGATAGCCTCCCGAGACGAACTTGGGATGTTCGCCGGCAACAAGCAGCACATTGCGAAAGCCCTCGGCGGCAAGATGCCGTGCCTCGGCCGCAACCTGCTCAATCTCGAGGGTCACGCGCAGAATGGCATTGTCCCGGGAAAAACCACAATAGGCGCAGGAATTGATGCACTCGTTAGAGAGATAGAGGGGAGCGAACATCCGCATCGTTCGTCCGAAATGCCGGCGCGTTACCGAAGCCGAGCGACGGGCAAGTTCCTCCAGCCCCTTGTCGCTACAAGGTTCCAGCAAACGACGGAAGGCTCTCAGCTCCGCGGGTGGAGCAGCCAGGACTGAATCGATCTGTGTGGAGAATCCCATGAAATGAAAATTATGAAGGATGGGAGGTGAAGTACGAAGAATAACCCGATGACTACTTCAAACGGAAGTCACTGAGGGCTTTGCCATCAGTGATCCCTCTGACTTCATACTTTTAGCCACCGCCAAGCGGCCGAGTTCCTCCATCTCGATCGCGGAGGGTGCCCTCCCCTCGGCACGCCAGGAATCATCAAGCTCCGCAACCCGGCTGATACGGCCGTTTTTCCAGACCAGTGATTCGGGAAAGCAGGGGCCCACTTTCAAGGGATCGCTCCAGAGATGGATGGCGAGTGTTCTTTCAGGATGTAGCGCCGCCGCAAGATGCATTGGTCCACTGTCGGAGCTGACGATGAAGGTGGCTCCTCGAAGAATGGCAGTGAGCTCCAGAAGGTCGGTACGATTGCTCCAGTCTTCGACGTTTTGAGGCCATTTATTGCCAGAATCTCCCCTCCCGACGATCACGACACGAAGGGGAGAGGCACCTGTAGCAAAGGCCCTGATCATTTCCGGCGTGAGACTCTTCCCCTCACCACGGGAATAAGGATGCATCACCACATACGGTTGCTCCGAAGAAAATCCCTCAGGCAGCCTTCCCTCAGGCAGCTCGAATGCGGGACGTGCGGGACGCGTTATCCCCAGAAGATCAAGCACGGAGAGATACCGGCTCACGGCATGATCAGCACGATTCACGATTGCCCGTTCTCCATGCAGCAGACGCGCTCCCTCGCGAGCATCAGAGAGCCCCACGACACGAGGGGCTCCGGAAAGTCGTGCAAACAAGGCGCTCCGCAGCAATCCCTGGAGATCGATCGCCAGATCAGGCTTCCAATCGGACAAGGTCTTCAGCCAGGCCAACGAACGGATCCATCCCCCTAGCCCCCGGAATTTTTCACGGGGAAAAAGTACTGTTCCAGATATCCCCGGATGATGCTCCACCAGAGAGCGCCATGCCGGATGAATGAGCCAACGCAACTCGGCTTCAGGCCAGTGGCAATGGATAGCCGAGACAACAGGAAAGGCATGGATCACATCGCCGAGCGAACTCGGCTTGACTAGCAGGATACGTCCAGGGGCTTTCGTGATCTCCTTCATCATACGCTTTATGCTCCCGTATGGAGCCTCTCGGCCAGTCGGCTTGGAAGTCCAGCCTCCAGAACGGCCCGGCTCGCGGACTCCACATCATATACCACGCGGCGGAGCCAGAGACCTCCGCTCTCCTCATCGTGAATCATGTAGGCGGCTCTCCAGTCATTGTCCCGGGCCTGGCCCACGGAACCTGCATTGATTAGCAGCTTGGGTGACCTGGGCAGCTCCACACCGTCACTATTTTCAAAGAGCAGCATCTCGCCGATCCCTTGTCCGAAAAACTGGGGAACATGGGTGTGGCCGATGAAGCAGAGTGGGGTCCGTTGACAGGCCATACTCATTTCAGCCTCAGACACTGTCCGGACATATCCCCAAGACTCGGGCGAATCGAGTGTCGCATGGACAAGAGTCGTTTTCCTGATCTGGCGTTGCAGACGAAGTGAGCCAAGCCAGGCCTTCTGATCGGCGTCCAAGACTCTTCTCGTCCATTCCAGGGAGATCGCTGCTGAGGAACTGAACCCCTCAAGGGAGTCCTCTCCTGCAGCGGCCTTGTCATGATTCCCTAGGACACAGGCCCCGGGGAGATTTCTCACGATCTCGAGGCACTCTCCGGGATTCGCGTTGTAACCGACCACATCGCCGAGGCAATGGAACTCGGTGCACCCGTACTCCCTCGCATCAGCAAGCACCGCCTCCAGCGCCTGGAGATTGGCATGGATATCACCTAGGATCGCGCAGCGCATTCAGCGTGAAGGGGAAGCATCTGTTACTCCTACGTCGGGAATGCGCTGATCAGGAGAAATGTTCAGTTTGATCTCCAGCTTCCGAATCTTAGTAAGAAGGGAAGGCATCCATTGTTTTTTCCCCTGGTGATAAAGGGTCAGGAGTCTGTCGTATGCTTCGCGTTCCCTGCCGGGAACTTTTTCTAGCTCATAAGCTGCAAAACGCCCGATATAGGAGGGCGCATCCGGAAAGGAGGCAGCCTTGGCAAAGGCATCGGCCGCGGCACTGTGATCCTCTGCCTTGTCGCGCTGCAGGATTCCGAGACGCTCATAGAGAAGATAGTTGTCGGGATTGTTGCGGATACCCCGTTCTAGGAAATCGCGGCCAAGATCGATATATTGGCGACGCGCCCTCTCCCGCAGCACTTCGCTCTGCTGCTTGGTATCGTGAAGGGCGGCGATACTGGCATTCCAGGCCATGTGCCAGGCGGCGATATCCCAGTAAAGAAGCGTGTGGGGTTGGAGCGTGGTGACCGTATTGAACAGCCCCGCCATACGCCCCCACTCGGTCTTTTCCCAAGCGGAATGCGCATCGATCCAGAGAAAAGCGGCTAGTGGCGCCCGGAATCCGCTCAACGCGGCTAGGAATCCCGACTGACCGATCTGTTCCCGGAGAGTAAGATTCATCGGTATCGTCCGGAAATGGGCTGCTTGGGACTCACGTTGAAGTTTTCCTTGCCACGGCAGAAGAACGGCACCCACGATAGCCAGCATCAGGATGGCTATGAGATTCCGGCGGAGCGATGACAGGCCTGACATGGCGTGGGTTGATCTTAAGGATTCTTAGAGCGTCCTTAGAACTTGCTTAGAGCTCCCTGCTCTCGAAGACAAAACACGCAACGGTATAATAAACGGACGTGTAGACCGCTCCGAGCGCGATTGTCTGCCAGAAGATGCCAATCGGCAGGGCCGTTCCCGCCACGATATCATCACTGAGGTTGAAGGCCTGCAGGTCGGGAAAGAGAAGTGCCACGAAGGCCGTGAAGATCCGCGTCCACCAATGGATACCGATACCGCTCATCCAGTATTCCCGGGCTGTCACCTGGAGATGACCGATAAAATAAGCGGAGGTAGAAACAAGGATCGCAAAGATTCCCGAGGTGGCGAACGTCGAGACAAGAAGAGTCAGGGAGGAGAGCAGGATTCCCTTCATGAGCAGGATTGCCATAGCCGGGATGAGGTCCCAGCTAAAGGCGGCTTTTTTGATTTCGGCTAGAGCGGCAGCCAGTTCCTGGGGCGATCCCGCAAGGGAAATCCGGGTCTCTCCAAGAGCCATGTTCTCACGTAGGAAGAGGACACCCAGGAAAAGGAGACCCATGATAAGCGTCGACACGGTCAGGAGGAGGATGACCCCTAGGAGCTTGCCCAGGAGGTACTCATAGCGTGGCACCGGCTTGGAGAGGATGGTGAAAATCGTACGGTCTTCCAAATCCCGAGGCAGCAGGGTGGCCGTAGCCAAGATGGAAAGCAAACTCAGGAATACAGACATGGCTCCGAGCGAGACATCCTTGAGCATCTGGAACTCCTCCTGGAACGAGAACTTGGCCAAGAAGGCCGAGTTGCCGATCACGATCAGGCCGAAGATCAGCAGGAAGTAAAAGACCTTTTGGCGGACAAGTTCCGTGAAGGTATTCCTTCCGATCGCCTGGATCCGAGTCGAGGTAAGAAATGCTCCGTTCATGACTTCGATTGTTTTCTTTTCTTGCGGACGGGAAAGCGGGTTCCGACATCCTTTCCAGCGATGGCACCGACAATCTGTTCCCGCTTGCGACCATGAGCGATCATTGTCTCGATTCCGGCGTCCACGGCGGATTGCACGGCCTGAAGTTTGGCCTGCATCCCGCCGGTGGAGTATTGCCCTTTGTCGGGTGTCACATGGCGGAATGCGTCGCGAATCTCCGTCACCACGGGAATGCGCTGCAGCTTAGAAGCGTTCTTAGAGGAGAGCTTGGAGGAGGGCTTAGAAGGGGGATTCGAGAAATTCTTTGAAGCAGGCGATGAGCTGGCCATCAGACCATCCGCGCTGGTCAGCAGGATCAGGAGACGTGCCTTCACCAACTGGGCAACTTCCGAGGAGAGGCGGTCATTGTCACCAAAGCGGAGCTCCTCAACGGCGACAGAGTCATTCTCGTTAATGATCGGAACCACTCCCGGAGACTGCAGCAGTTTGGAAAGCGTGACACTCGCGTTTCGCCTGCGACCTGCGTCGAAAATATCGTCGTGCGTCAGCAGAAGTTGGGCGGGGCGCAGTCCATGCCTGCCGAGATGGCGAGCATAGGCCGTCATCAGGACCGGTTGACCCACTGCCGCGCAGGCCTGCTTTCCAGCCAGATCCGAGGGGCGTTTTTTTAATCCAAGGGCATCGACCCCAGCCGCTACCGCGGCGCTGGAGACCACAATGACGGGGATTCCCTGCTTCACAAGTCGGGCGATTTCCCCGCAGAGGTTGCGGAACTGGCTTGGATCCAAAGAGCATCCCCCCTCGCGGGCGAGGATGCCGGTACCGAACTTCAGGACGACGGGACGCTTTTTCATGGGATACGGGTTATTGTGGCTTAGAAGCCATCATCAGTTCCAGAAATCCCGCCTCCAGGGCCAGTCCCTCCTGAATGCCCCGCTCCAGGCTGCTTCGGAGCTTTTCCACAGCATCAAGAGAGCGGATCAGTCTTCGGGATTCATCCAATGCCGCGGAGTCTCCCTCATGATGGGCATGGATCTTACGGAGCATGCCACCGAAATAATCGGCCACTACTCCGAGTAATAGGGAACGCTCCTGCAGGACCTCGGCCTCGGAGCTTGCCTTGAGAACATCCTCTCGATTCTCCCAGTCTCCCTCGGTTGTCTTTCCGAAGTGAGCCTTCTCCGCTGCCAGCTCCTCCTTGGTTCTCTCGGCAGCTTCTTCGCGCACTTCCTCGATGAGGTCGCGGAACACCCGCGTGAGGCCGAAGGCGGCCGTGGCATCGGTTTTCGATCCAGGCCCGAAGAACTCAGTCAATTTCCTCGCGAGACGTTCCTCCCTTGATCCCACCGCACGGGGAGTGGATGAATGCAGGACCACGGAGATGCAGCGCGATCGGATGGTCTCCAGCAGTGCCTCCGGGAGTTCCGTCGTGAGGATCAATAGAGTCCCGTCGGGCGGCTCCTCCAGCGTCTTCAGGAATGCATTTGCGGCTTGGGGCATGAGTCGATCGGCATCGCGCACCACTGCCACCTTGCGGGAGCCTCGCTCTGGCTTGCGGTGGATCGCATGCTCCAGTTCCCTCACCTGCTCGGTGAGGAGTTTGCGGGATTTGGATTCAGGTTCGATAGCATGGAAATCGGAATCCTTCTCCACCGCGATCTCGCCAGAACCCAGAAAAAGAGCGGCCAGCTCATTGCCAAACTCCTGAACCCCGGATCCGGGGGATCCCGAGATCAGATAGGCATGACCGAGGCGCCCCTCCGCAAGGGCCTTCTCCAGCAGACGGAAGGCTTCTTCCCTAGTGAATGCCATCGGATCCTCCCTGAATCTGAAAACGCTCCATCAGAACCTCCCTGATAGCAGACTCCACACTCTCCTCATCCCGGGAACCATCGATCAGTTCAAAGCGTCCGGAATGCTCCGTAGCCAGATTGAGATAACCCTGTCGCACTGCTTCGTAAAATGATTCGTTCTCCTGCTCCATACGGTCAGCGGGTCCCTTCCGCGCGGAGGCGCGGCAACGCCCCTCGGTGGCATCCAGATCCAGCAGAAGGGTCAGATCGGGAAGAGTCTCTCCCACCGCAAAGTCATTGATCCTCGATACCTCATGCAAATCCAACGCCCTCGCAACCCCCTGGTAGACCGTTGTGGAATCCAGGAACCGATCGCACAGAACAACGGCTCCGCGAGCCAGGGCAGGCCTAATGACTTCCCTCACCAACTGGGCGCGGCTGGCGGCAAACAGGAGCAACTCAGCCTCGGGAGTCATAGCAGACGCAGAGGCGTCATATTGGAGCAGATCCCGGATCGACTCGCCGATGGGAGTGGCCCCCGGCTCCCTAAGCACGACCACCTCACGTTCCAAGGAACGCAGAAATTCAGAAAGGCGACGAATCTGGGTGGATTTGCCACACCCCTCCGAACCCTCGAATGTGATGAAAAGACCGGCTTGTGCCATGAAACTTCAGCATAGCGAGATGCCGGATGCATTGAAGCGCTAAAAGGGTCCTAATCCGACTTAGACCATAATCCATTTTTAAGTTATAGGTTCATCATGACTTGTCACTGGCTCGTAAAATCAGAACCCTCTGCCTACTCATGGGAGGATCTCGTGAAGGATAAGAAGACCGCCTGGACGGGAGTCCGGAACTTCCAGGCACGCAATAACCTGCGCGCCATGAAAAAGGGGGATCTTGTTCTGTTTTACCAGAGCGTTAAGGATCCCTCGGTGAGAGGCATTACCAAAGTCAGCAAGGAAGCGTATCCGGATAACACCGCCAAGGAGGGAGGCTGGAGTTGTGTCGATCTGGAGAAGGTGCGGGAGTTCTCCTCACCCGTGACACTCGCCTTGATCAAATCCGACCCCTCGCTCTTGGAGATGGCCTTGATTAAGCAGTCCCGACTCAGTGTCATGCCTGTGACGCCGGCGGAGTACGACCGGATCTTGGAGATGGGGAGCCTGTAGGAAGCTTAGAGCTGATTCTGGGAAGCCTCAGCCACAAAAAGCACAAAAGACACACGGGAAAAGAGAAATCCCGAGAGAAACTTCCTGTTTCCACTTTCTGTAGAGATAAAAGACAGGAGCCTTGTATCCTATTTTAACCTTTTGTGATTTTTGTGCATTTTGTGGCTACACAATTTCTAAAAATGGCAATAGGCCCCCTACTCATCGAGCACGGCCAGATCGCTGGCTGTGACACGCAAGACTTCCTCAAGAGAGGTCAGTCCCATGGAGGCCTTACGCCATCCATCTTTTCTCAGGGGAATCATTCCATCTTTGACAGCCTGTTCCGCAAGTTCATTGCCAGTTGCCCGGTTCTGGAGCAACTCCTGCAGGGCTGGTGTCATGAGACAGATCTCCATGATGGCCAGTCGGCCGGCATAGCCACTATGTCGGCAGAACTGGCAGCCAACCGGCTGGCGCAGACCTCCCGCCAACTCCAGGGGAAAACCGATTTTCTCAAGTTCCGCGCTGGACATCTCCGAAGGCTTGGAGCATCTGGGGCAGAGTTTCCTGACAAGACGCTGGGCCATGAAAGCCCGGACGGAAGAACCCACGAGGAAAGGCTCCACTCCCATATCGATAAGTCGGGTTATGCCGCCGACAGCATCATTCGTATGAAGCGTACTGAAGACCAGATGACCGGTCTGTGCGGCCCGAATGGCGATCTCGACCGTCTCGCGGTCGCGCATCTCACCGATCATCACAACATTCGGATCACCGCGGAGAATGCTGCGCAGGGCTCTGGCAAAGGTCAGATCAATCTCCGGCTTCACCGCAATCTGGATGACCCCGTCGATCTTGTGCTCCACCGGATCCTCAATCGTGACGATGCGACGTTCCTTCACGTTAAGAGCGCTGAGGAATGTGTAGAGTGACGTGCTCTTGCCGCAACCGGTGGGACCGGTGACCAGGACGATGCCGTTCGGCATCGAGATCAGAGACCGGATCATCTTCTCGATACCCGGCTCGAGCCCAAGGCGCTTGAAGTCGAACTGCTCAGCGCCGAGCAAACGGAGGCTGACATTCTCCCCGTGCACGCAGGGAATCGTTGCGACACGCACGTCAATGGGTCGCCCCTTGTGCTCGAGAGCGATGCGTCCGTCCTGAGGTAGACGCCTCTCGGCGATGTCCAGGGAGGCCATGATTTTCAAACGTGAGATCACGGAATCCTGAAGGACTCGGATATTCGGGGGAACAGATGCCTCGTGCAGGACTCCGTCGATGCGGTAGCGGATACGGAGATCGTGGCCGAGCGGCTCGAAGTGAATATCGGTGGCTCCCTGCTGGAGTCCCTCGCGCAGAATCTGATTCACGAATTTCATGACAGAGGCCTCGGGATCCTCCCCGTCGAGGACATTAACCTCCTCTTTCTCGACAAAGGCCTCCTCGTCCCGTCCCTCCAGAAGTTCCTCGAAGGTCTCGGCACCGACGCCATAGGCAGCCTTCACCGCTTCGGTCAGCCGCCGGCGCGTGGTCATGACAAGATGGATATTCCCCAGATGATGATGAGTGACTGCCTGCCATGCGGCATAGTCGAAGGGATCCCAGAGCAGGAGGCTCAGATCGTCGGAGGATGCTTTTGTCTTTTCCTTTAAACTCCCCTCATGGGCATTCTCATCAGCAGTTTTTCCCAGGGGCTGCTCGGGCAAGATCTGGAAACCCAGCGCCAGCCTTGCGGGAAACGTGGAACGGACATTCTCGGCCGGAGTCACCTGGTCCTCCTCCCTCCACTCCATGCCTAGGAGAGAGGCCAACTCCTTCATAAAATCGTTTTCAGGGACGGTACCTGTGGCGATGACAGCCGCGACCTGGGACTGTTGCGAAAAAGCCGTGCGAGCAAGGGCCTCTCTCACAGCATCCAAATCAGCACAGCCGGTTTTTTTCGCTGCAGAGAGCAGCAAATCAGCCTGCCCCGGACTCATGGCTGGGGCAGGTTTCTGGAGCGTGGAGGTTGACACTGGTCAACTATCCCTCATCGGGAAAAGACCGCAAGAGCTGATTAACGCAAAAGGATCTTTGCGGTCACTAAGTAACAGCTCACTGTGAAGAGGTCGGCTGCCGCAAGGGTGATCGGACCCGCCGCAATCCTGGGGTCCCAGTGTACGATACGGAGAAACACGGGAACAAGCACTCCCAGTAGGCCTGAAACGAGCATGGACAGCACAACGCTTCCTCCGATGGAACTCGCTGCTACAAAATCGTGCCAACAGATCGAGACCATCAACGCCACAGCAACCCCGGCAAGTAATCCAAGCAGGACGGCTGTGACTCCCTCGCGGCGGAGTTTCACACGAAGCCATTTCCATCGCACCCGGGAGGAGGGCAGCGATTGGACCGTCAGGGCCAGCGACTGGGCGGCAACCGCCTCACCGAGACCCAGCACCAGGGCCATAAAGACAGCCAGAACCACCCTTTGCTGGAGAGTCGATGCAAAGGCACCCGCCAGAACCGCGCAGAGCACCCCGCCGGAAACGGTGGCCACCAACCACGGAAAACGAATGCCAAAGGCCTTCCACGGGGAGGCATGGAGCACTTCCTGCACATGGATGCCGATCGACTGAAAGAGCTGGTCGTTATTGGTTTCCGTGCCGAGTTCCATCACCTCGTCGGTGAAAAGCCCGACATCAATGATTCCGCGGAGCCTCTTGGAATTATCCACAACGGGAATCGCGAGGAACTTATGCAGGATAAAGCACTCGCACGCCTCCATCAGTGTGGCATTCTCCGGAAGCGACAGCACCCTCTTCATCATGGCCTCCGAGATCAGACTGCTGAGCGGTTCAGTCAGAAGTTTCCGGGCGGGCACCACACCGGAGAGACGCCCCTCGGCATCCACGACATAGAAGTAAAAAATCCGCTCAGCCAGTCCCGTGGTACGGATCGCATTGAGAGCCTCTCCCACGGTCTGATCGATCCTGAGGGGCGGCGGGCCTGGACTGATGAACTCTGAGATCGGACGATCCAGATGCTCCTTGGATGGCATTACCCGAAAACGCGCGGGGGGCTCAGTTTACTCAGGGTTCTGGGAGAGAAACCCTAACCCTTGGCCTTCCGGGTCTTGGCAGGGAGAGGGGGCGTCCCGCCAGAGTCTTCTAAAACCTTGAAAGTGAGTTTCTCTCCGTCACGGGTTACCTGGATCTGGTCACCCGCCTTGAAAGTTCCGCGTAGGATCTCCTCGGCCATCGGGTCCTCAAGGTAGCGCTCCACGGCACGACGCATCGGACGGGCTCCGTACGTGGGATCGTATCCCTTCTCAATAAGGAACTCATGCGCTGCTGCATCGAGGGTGAGAATGATTTCCTTCTGCTTGATCCGGTCAACCACCTTGACAACCTCAAGATCGACGATGCGCGTCAGCATCTCCTTGGTGAGGGTGTGGAAGACAATGATGTCGTCCAGACGATCCAGGAACTCAGGTTTGAAAACCTTCTTGGTCTCTTCCAAAATCTTGCCCTGCATCGTGTCGTAACCTTCGTCGTGCTTCGGAGCTCCGAAGCCGAGGGTGGTTTGCTTCTTGATAAGCTCGGCGCCGACATTCGATGTCAGGATGATGATGGTGTTCCGGAAGTCGATCTTGCGCCCCAGACTATCGGTGATAGTCCCCTCCTCCAGGATCTGGAGCAGCAGGTGCATGACGTCGGGGTGGGCTTTTTCCACCTCATCAAACAGGACGACGGAATAGGGACGGCGGCGGACCGCCTCGGAGAGTTGCCCTCCCTCCTCGTGACCGACATAGCCCGGAGGAGATCCGATGAGGCGCGATGAGGTGAACTTCTCCATGTACTCGGACATGTCGATCTGGATGAGCGCGTCAGGGTCGCCGAACATGAATTCCGCCAGTGAGCGGGCCAGAAAAGTTTTCCCGACACCTGTGGGGCCGAGAAAAATGAAGGAACCGATAGGGCGGCGTGGATCCTTGAGGTCGGCGCGGGAGCGGCGGAGCGCCTTGCTGATCGCCGTGACTGCCTCATCCTGACCGATGACGCGCTTCTTGAGTTCCTCCTCCATGGCCAGGAGTTTCGCGGTCTCTTTCTGCTCCATGCGGTTGAGCGGCACACCGGTCCACTTGGAAAGGACATGCATGATCTCCTCTTCGCCGACGACGACCTCGCGCTCATCGCGCTCTTTCCGCCAAGTGGCCAAGGCGACCTCCAGATCCTCTTTGGCTTTTTTCTCGGTATCGCGAAGTGAAGCCGCCTTCTCGAAATCCTGGGCCTTGATGGCGGCCTCTTTTTCACCCCGGATCCGATCGATGTCGGCCTCGAGATCCTTGGTGGAGGGAGGACGGGTCATCGCGCCGATCCGCGCACGGGAACCGGCCTCGTCCATGAGATCGATCGCCTTGTCAGGCAGGAAGCGCCCAGTAAGATAGCGGTCGGAGAGTTTGGCAGCAGCCTCCAGCGCGGCGTCGGTGATGACGGCCTTGTGGTGAGCCTCGTACTTCGGACGAAGACCCTTGAGAATGAGGACGGTGTCGGTGACGGAAGGAGCCTCCACCTTCACGGACTGGAAACGCCGCTCCAGTGCCGAGTCCTTCTCGATGTACTTGCGGTACTCATTCAGCGTGGTCGCCCCGATACACTGGAGTTCACCGCGACTGAGAGCCGGCTTGATGATGTTGGAGGCATCCATGGCACCTTCGGCCGAACCTGCCCCGACAATGGTGTGCATCTCGTCGATGAAGAGGATGATGTTCTTGTTCTTGCGGATCTCGTCCATCACCGCCTTGATGCGCTCTTCGAACTGTCCGCGGTATTTCGTGCCGGCCACCATGAGCGCGAGATCGAGCGTGATGACACGCTTGCCCATCAGAAGTTCGGGCACATTGCCGACGACGATCTCCTGGGCGAGCCCCTCGGCGATGGCTGTTTTGCCGACACCGGCTTCGCCGATTAACACTGGGTTGTTTTTACTGCGACGGCAGAGAATCTGAATCACACGCTCGATCTCCTCGGCACGGCCGATCACGGGATCAAGCTCCCCCTTGGAAGCCATCTCGGTGAGGTCGCGTCCAAAGGCTTTCAGGGCAGGGGTCTTCCCCTCTTTTCGGGAAGAACTTCCGGAGGCGGAGGCCATTTCCTCTTCGTCGCCCGAACCCTCGTGTTCCTGACCCTCCTCGGGGTTGAAGTTGGGATCGAGCTCCTTGAGCACCTCGTTGCGTGTGCGGTCGAGATCGACTTCCAAATTCTTCAAAACCTGGGCGGCAACCCCCTCACCCTCACGGAGCAGACCGAGCAGGATGTGCTCGGTTCCGACATAGGAATGCTGCAGGGCCTTCGCCTCTTTGCCGGCTAGAGCCAACACCTTCTTCACGCGGGGCGTGTAGGGAATATTCCCAGCCATCTTGTTTTCCTGGCCGGAACCCACCTGCTTCTCGACCTCTTGGCGAACCGTCTCCAAATCCAGCCCCATTTTCTGAAGAACATTCACAGCCACTCCCTGACCCAGCTTGATAAGTCCAAGCAACAGATGCTCGGTCCCGACATAGTTATGGTTGAAGCGATCAGCCTCCTTGCGTGAAAGCGCAAGGACCTGCTGGGCGCGCGGCGTGAAATTGTTCATCATGATTCCTCGCTTGTTTCGGAAGTGTTGCTCGTGCTCGGGGTGGAGGAACCGTTCGTCGGGATTTTCCCGATTTCAGGTTCCGCCATCTGATTTAACTTCGCTCGAATAAGGGCCGCGCGCAAGGAATCGCGTTCTTCGGCCCCCAATTTCCTGACTTGCAGCCCCTTCTGGAGATGGGCCGGCTGGGTCTCGATGAAAAGTTCGTCCACATGGAGGCGGTTGTTTGAGGGGAAGAGGCCGAGATCGACACCCATCTTAATGAAGGAAAGGAGATTCAATGCCTCCTTCGAGGTGATCGAGTGGGCGTGGCAAAGAATACCGTAGGCCCTGCCGATCTGGTCCAGGAGAGTCTCGGCACGCTGCTGGAGCAGAATCTGCCGGGCATTCTGCTCATGTTCCAGGATCTGGAAAATGACCTTGTTCAGGCGCCCGATGATCTCCTCTTCGGTCTCTCCGAGAGTCGTCTGGTTGGATACCTGGAAGAGGTTTCCCATCGCCTCGGTTCCCTCCCCATGAAGGCCGCGCACGGCAAGACCGATCTTATTGACCGAGTTGATGATCTTGTTTACCTGCTCTGACATGACAAGGCCTGGCAAATGCATCATCGCGCTGGCCCTCATGCCCGTACCGACATTCGTCGGGCAGGCCGTTAGGTAACCAAGATCGTTGTGGAAGGCAAAGTCCAGCGTGTCCTCCAGCTCGGAATCTGCCTGGTTAATCATGGCAAAAACCTGATCCAACTGGAGTCCCGCCCGGATCGCCTGCATCCGGAGGTGGTCCTCCTCATTGATCATGAAGCTGAGAGTCTGTGACGTATTCATCACGACGGCACTGCCCGCTCCCTTGGCCGCATGCTCACGGCTGATAAGGTGGCGCTCGACAAGCACCTGCTTCTCGAGTGCGGAGAGATCATCCAGCTTCTCGGAGAAAGATTCCTCCATCTCGGGCAACTGCTCCACGGCAGTCCGCACCTCTTCGAGGACCGCCACGCGCTCTGCCTTCTTAGACCATCCCGGGAAGGGCTTTCCTTTCAGATTACGAGCTAGCCTGACGCGGCTGCTCACCACGATCTGATCATGGGGACCGGCCCCGCTGAGCCACTCGCCCGTGTTGGCAATAATCCGGGAGAGCTTCACGAATTCTTACGGGGTTTAGGAACGCCAAGCGTCTGAGTTGCCTTGGAGGCCTCAGCAGCCTCGGGAGATTGAGCTATTGAGGCAATGCGATTCACTTCAGCAGAGGGCTCCTGTTCGGGCGCCGTCTCGGCATGGGATTCCTCCTCCAGCTTGCGGATCCGGTCACGCAGGGTTGCCGCCTCTTCGAACTGCTCCTCCTGGACCGCCTTCTGAAGGCTTGCCTGCAACTCAGTCAGCTCCTTGTTGCGCAGACGCCCAACGCGTAGCTTGGCTGGCACTTTGCCGGTGTGGACGCTGCCACGGTGCATGTTCTTGAGCATTCCGGATAGTCCCTCGGCAAAAGCGTCATAACACGCGCTGCATCCAAGACGTCCCGTCTTCTTGAAGTCGGCCTGTGAGAATCCGCAGACCGGACAGCGATTGCCCGCTGGGTTCTTGTCGATTTCCTGAGCGGCCCCCAGGCCTAGCAGGAGATCCGCCAGAGCGAATCCGGTCGGATCGTTGACCCCCTTCTCCTTGGAGCATCCCTCGCAGAGATTTACCTTCTGCATCTTCCCCTCCACGATCTGGGTCAGGAAGACCGTGGCCTCCTTGGATTTGCAGACATCACAGAACATAGGTGTGGGTGAAAAATGGCTGATATCAATAGATCGGCGTGCCTTCGGTCTGTGTCAACTCGTGGAATCGGGCAATCAGGCGCTGGGTGACAGGGCCAGGCTTGCCATCCCCAATCGGGCGCTTATCAAGCTCCACTGCGGGGATGATCTCGGCAGCTGTACCAGTCAGGAAACACTCATCGGCTGTGTAGATATCGTAGCGGGTCATCTGAGGTTCGGAGACCTTCAGACCCAACTCATCAGCGATCTGAATAGCCACGGCACGCGTGACTCCGGCGAGCGCTCCAGAGGAGATCGGCGGAGTAGTGATCAATCCATCGGAGACAATAAAGATATTGTCCCCCGTGCACTCGGCGACCAGCCCCTGCTCGTTCAGCATCAGCCCCTCGCCTGCTCCGGCATGGGTGGCCTCGATCTTGGCCATGATGTTGTTGAGGTAATTCAAGGACTTCACCATCGGACTAAGGGCCCCATGGGCAATGCGGCGCGTGGAGCAGGTCACGACCTTCAGTCCCTTCTCATAGCTCTCAGCGGGATAGAGCGTGATCTTGGCCGCGATGATGATGACAGTCGGCTTCGGGCAATGCTCGGGGCTGAGTCCTAGGTTTCCCTTGCCTCGGGTCACCACAAGTCGGATGTATCCATCCTTCAGCTCGTTGCGGCGGATCGTCTCGAGCAGTGCCTCGGTCATTGCGGCGCGATCCAACGGAATCACCATCCAGATCGCGGCCGCTGACTTGTAGAGTCGGTCAATGTGCTCCTCCAGACGGAAGACCTTGCCGTTATAGAATCGGATCCCCTCGAACACACCGTCCCCATAGAGAAGGCCGTGATCGAAAACCGAGATCTTGGCCTCGGATTCAGGGTAAAAAGTACCGTCGATATAGATCTGCATCGTTCTGGGAGTATGAGACGCAAAGCTGTTTCTGACAAGAAGCCGCTGCTATGGAGCTGCTTTCCTTCTACCTTCTGATTTCAGGAGCTTGCCACCTCTGCCAGTTTGCTCTCGGAGGGAGAAATCATGGAGTCGATTTTCCCGACCGTACCGTGATGCAGACGCTCCACTGTGCCTTCGATCGCCATAGCAAGACCCTCACTGTTAAACCAGTTTCCACGCACCTGGGTCATCGCCACAAGAATTTTAAGAAAGGACTGCACATCCTCGGGGGCAGGAGAAAATTCAGCTCTCCAGAAATCGTCCAGGGTTCCGTCAAAAACAATCCCTGGAACATCATAGACCGCTTTTCCCAATGCCTTCACCTTCTTTCCACTCCTGACCGCCTCAAGCCCCACCGTGCTATTGATCGTCACTACCCCTAGGGCTGAATCCAGCAGAGTGGCTATGGATCCTTCACGCAGAAAAACCACGCGCTCCTCAATTCCGATTTCTCGGGAGAGACGGGCCACGACACCTCTCCATCCCATGAAGTCGGGTTCCAGAGGATGTTGCTTGAAGACTAGGATTGAATTTTCAGATGCATGCTCAGCAAATGATTCCATGACTTCCTCAAAGGCTGTCACCTGAGTTGAGTAATTACTGTGGGACCTTATTTGGAAATCCCCTTCAAGCTGCATGGGGAAGAGATAATAGGGACAATCACCTACATTTGAAATGATCCTGCTGAGTTTTACTTGGTTAAAGGAGATGAAAACTTCTTTTTGATATACGTTCTCACGAAGGCAAGCCCATGAAGAATCGGATGGTGAATTCCAAAGGGCCTGTATCCATAATAGAGAGGTTTGAAGAACCAAGTCGTGACCCCTGAAACGGCTTCAGAAAGGGCAAAGCGTAATCCATTATCATTAAACAGCGCTCGAAGATCAGGCAACTCAAGGGCACTGGCCATTGCTCTGATTACCGGCAAACTCTTCGGGATTCCCGAGTTCCCAAGCGTCCCACGGGACTCCAGAGTTATCCAATCCGGTCTGAGGTAAGCAAAATCGGTGACTGCTACACGAATGTTCCTCTCTTGGGCCAATCGTACAGCAACCTTGTGATAGAGACGCTGATCGCCATTAAGGACGATATCGGTAATTTTTTCCTGTTGAAGAATTTTGCTGAGAAAGCTCCCCCATTCCTTATAGGAGCCTCGATAATGAATGCTGGGACCTCCCCAGTAGAAACTTTCCCCCGCACATAAGCTGATCTTGAGGCAAGTATGACCCAATCCAATGAGTTTTTCTGAAACTCCCCTGAAAAATGTACAATTAGGTCCTTGTAGGAAGAGGAAAACTTTCCGCTCACCGGACGATTCAGGCGATCGCGTAAGAGGTGAAGCTTGAGGCAGCAGAATAAGATTAGGCATGATGGCGTTTCTTACTATGTGCGGTCACATCATTTTTTGGAAATTTCCCTGCCGTTTATGACACCAAATTTCGGCATTGTCATACAGAAACTTTCTTCGCGGTTGATCTTTCAGCAATGCGACAATCGCCCTGACCCAAAGATAGCGGCGATTCCCGCAGAGAACACCAGTCTGCCCGTTAATGATCTTATCGGCATAAGGAAGCACATCTGAGTAGATTCCCGCGGCGCCCGCGCCGGTTATCTGGTAGAGCTTGGTATGGGATCTGGCACGGTTGAACGAGTTATTCATCAAGGGAGCAAGGCCCACATCATGTCGGATACTGGCGATGTAGGACTGGTAATCGGGCCAGTTCATCGTATGCAGGACCCTCACCCGGGGAATCCCGCTGAACATCCTCGCCACCGACCCTCCCCCGATGATTTCAAACAACGCGTTGGGAACCGCTTGCTGCACCCTGCGCACGATCGGCACCAGCCACTTGATCTCTCGGGCATGGGTCAGGGTGGCGTGATAAAAATAGACCAGGGGCCTTTCCCCTTGCGCCGTGGCCTCAATATAATGGGGCTCCCAGATCTGAGGCTTGGACTCCACATAGCGGTCTGCGAGTTCCTGAGTCGAGACGGCAATATCGCTCACCACCTTTGATAGCAGATCCTTAGTCCTCAAGTAACGCCATCCAGTCCGAAGGGCATAATGCCACGGTAACTCCTTCGCGGCGAAGACAGCCGAGATATCATCATCCTTCAGGTAGGTCACCCGGGCCAGCCTATTCGCGTTTCCTGCCAAATGCTTCAGCCAGCTGCGGGAAGCATGACGAACGATGATGACCCAGGTCCCCTCGGGAATGGAAACGGAGGCGTCGGGCACCCTGAGACTGTTCACACGGCGGCATTCGAGCCCATACGGAATCCTGGAGCGCACATAATAAGAAGTAGTGGGAACCGCTCCCGGCTCCAGCACGAGAACTGATCGCACGGGACGCCCGTGATAGCGGCCACCGCATTTGATAAAATTCAGCTTCATGGAACGAAAAAGATATCCCTCCCTACCGCTGAAGGGGAAGTTAATGAACAGAGCAATGTATTACTTGTCGAGCCAGCGTTTCCGGAATTCCCTCTTCTCGCGATGGAGACGCAGCAGGTCGAGAGGTTTCCAAGTCGGTCCGCGAGTAGCCAACTCATGGTGAAAGAGCCTCGCAAGCGGGGCACAAACTACCCTCCATCCTGCTTTTCGCACCCTCAGACAGTAGTCGGTATCGTTGAAGGCGACGGGAAATGCTCCCTCGTCCAGCCCCCCCATCTCTAGGAACAGATCCCTTCGGGTCATCAAACAGGCTCCCGTCACGGCTGGAACATCGCAGGCTCCGTCCGAAGACATCTCCTCACCTAGCCCTCCATCTGGCAGCTCACGGAGATGACTGACACAGGCACGCCCACCGGCCACATCCCCGGCATGCTGAATCGAGCCGTCAGGGAAGAGCAGTAGCGCCCCCACCACCCCGACACCCTCCTGCATGAGATGCCCCGCTATCGTCTCCATCCAGTCTGGGGAGATCACCTCCGTGTCATTATTGAGCAGACACAGGATTGACCCGTGCGCCTCGGATGCCGCCATGTTGATCATCGCCGAGAAGTTGAAAGGCCCCGGATGCCTTAGGACGCGCGTGTTTACAGCCCACTCCAGCCCCTCGAGCAAGCGGAGAGCCTTGGGTTCTCTCGTCCCGTTGTCGACGACCAGGATCTCGTAATCCGGATAAGTCGACTTTTCCTGGATACTATTGATGCAACGGCTCAGAAGCTCCGCCTTATCCCTCGTAGGGATGATCAAGGAGACCTTTTGGTTCGATTCACTCATTCCGTATTTATTCCAAAAAATTCATTAGATTCTGAGCCGACCACTCGGCTACGTATTCATCTTTCACTCTTCATCCTAACAGTCTTACTGTCCCCATCAATATCCCGTACACTCTCCCCACCGCTTCCTCGACGGTGAGTTGATCCCTAGGGATCGTGACTTCCAGATTCAGGGCAGTCTCATAGGGCGAATCGATCCCGGTGAACTTGGGGATCAAGCCATTGAGGGCTTTCTGATAGAGCCCCTTGGGATCACGTTATTCGCAGACCTCGAGAGGAGTCCTTGATATAAACCTCCAGAAAGCGGATCCCCCTGCGCCGGAAAGAACAGTCAGTCATACGATCATCTGATCACAGCGATCAGCCTACTGCTTTCCTGCGACAGGTGGGGCGGTTGGGGAAGCCGGCAGGACAGGATTGCTGCTGCCTGTTGCATGAACTTGAGCCAGACCTTCGCCAGCCATCTTTTTCAGCGACTCATACTGCTGAGGAAACACATGAACAACCACGGCCAGAATGAAAATAATCGCTGTGATACCGTAAGCGATCGGGGTGACGGGACTCGGGAAGTTGGACCACATGAGAGTTAGTCTTTGAGGGTTGTTTTGGTTTCTAGTGGGTTGTTGTTTGGTTGTCCA